>DAOUAG010000103.1:0-16179 GCA_034433815.1 Dehalococcoidia bacterium
GAGTGCTAGTCCCATGGGGCGGCGAGGCGCGGGCCACAGCGCGCATCGATGCCACTGACCCCTCGGAGGTTTCGCAGGCCCTAGCCGAGTGCCGGCGGATGGTGGCAGAGGAGGCAGCCAGGCTGAAGCGAAGCGTTCCCGGCTTCCAGGACGCGTACGTGTCCCTGGTGGCAGAGCAACTCGGCATCACGGAATCGAGGCGTCTTATGGGCGAGTACGTTATGTCGCGTGATGACCTGAACCGGGTCTTCCCTGACACCGTCGCGCGCACGGGCCACTGGACCAAGTACGACTGCGTGTACAACATCCCTTACCGCAGCTTGCTGCCACGCAAGGCCAGGAATCTGCTGGCGGCGGGCCGCTGCATATCGGTGGACCACCGGGTGCACCACGCTACTAAGGAGATCCCGGCCTGCATGGCCACCGGTCAGGCCGCTGGCGTGGCTGCCTCTATGGCGGCCGCTTCGGGGAAGAGCGTACGGGACGTCGACGTGGGGGATCTGCGAGCGCGGCTCCTTGCCCAGGGAGCCATTCTGGACTGAGGGTCCTACTCCGTAAGCCGAGCCTCTACGGCCCTCAGGCGGCGCACCAGCACCTGGAGCATGGCCACGGCGATTTCTGGATGATTCTTTAGCTCTGCCAGGAAGTCCCAGCGGGTCAGAGCCAGGCATTCGGTGTCCTCGAGAGCCCGTACGGTGGCGTTACGAGGAAAGCCGTCGAAGAGGGCCATCTCCCCGAAGAAATCGCCCGGACCCAGGGTCGCCAACGACTGCTGATTCGCGCCTTGGCCGCGGACGACCTCTACCTTGCCGGAAGTGATGATGAACACACCCGCTGCCTGGTCGCCCTCGTTGATGATGACGTCGCCGGCTTTGAACTGCCTCGGCACGACGATGCTGGCCAAGCGATCGAGGTCGCGGGGCGCCAGGTCGGAGAAGATCGGCACCTTTTTCAGCATCTCTTGGCGGGCCATGGTCTCCTCCCTTTAGGTCCTCGACGGTTGGCACACTTTTACCAGAATCTCAGCAGCGCCGTCAACCGAATGGCGCCCCCACCAGACGCGCATGGCGTCACCCCTGGGAGCTGCGCCTGGGAAGGATGACCGTCGCGCGGCCCGGAGTGGTGACGCCCTCACGCGCGTTCTCGGCCCAAACGTCCAGGTCGACGCAGCCCTGCCCGTCCTTAACGTACTTGGCGGTAACCCGGCCTTTGCAGACCATGGTGTCCCCGGGGCGTTGCTGCCGGCGCATCTCGAAGTAGAGGCGCTTCAGGAAGCCGTCATCGCCCATCCAGTCGGTGATGACGCGGACGAGGGCGGCCTGCATGAAACCGGTGTTCATGAAGATGTCGCCGTGCCCTGCTTTGGCCGCGAACGCTGGATCGAAGTGCAAAGGATACCAGTCTTGGGAGCCGCTGATCTGCAAGAAAACGCGCCGTGTAGTGATCCCTAGGGAGAAGCCGGGCAGCTCTTGCCCCACCTCGACGTCGTCCCAGAAGGGTTGCTGCCGGTTCATGCGTCGGGCTTATGCGCCGCCGCAACCTCCTCAGGAGAGCGGTGGGCCAGGAGGGTGTTCCGTATGTTGCACACCGTTTCGCCCCGCTGGTTCGAGATGATTAGCTCGGCCACTATCCAGACGGCCTCCGGATCCATGGAGATGGGCTTCTGGAAGACGTCGGCGATGCGGCGCCGGACCGAGAGGTGATCGCCCACCTTGATGCGGGTGAACCATTCGATCTCTTGGCTCATGTTGATGATGCGCTTGCCCGGGGTAGGGACGATGGGGATGAGAGGCTCGAAGACGGCAGGCCAGGGCCCCAGGCTGGCGAAGTAAAGGGCAAGCCACCCCGAGGGAGGGCAGAGGACGGCCCCGTGCGAGGTGTTTTTGGCATACTCGGGGTCCAGGAATAGCGGGTTGTTATCGTCCACCATGTGGCAGTGGCGCCGGATGGGATCGTATTCCACGGGGTACCGTCCCCGGGCAGGCGCCGTCTCGAAGCCCACCCACTTCTCTCGCACCGCTGCTATATCGTAAGGCTGGGTCATGAGCCTTGCCTCGCTGATGCGGTGGCGTGGACGCTGGCGAGAAAACGCGCTAGGACGTCGTTGAACTCCTTCGGCTGCTCGATCTGCGGAGTGTGGCCAGAGCCGGCGATTATGGCCAGTTGGCTCCCCGCGATCCGCTGGTGCATGGCCCGGGAAGGCGCGAGGAAAGGCTCATCCTTCTCACCGCAGACGATGAGAGTTGGGATGCAGATGGCGGCCAGGTCTTCCAGCAAGGGGCGCCGCTCCGCCATGGCCTGCCACAGGTAGATGTAGGCCTCCGGCGCGACCATGCGGAACTGTTCGCGCCGGATCTGGAGGATCTCGGGGCGTGAGACGATCTCCGGCGGCACAAGGTTGAGGCGGAGCTGCTCCTCGAAGACCGCCTCCATATCTCCTTGACGCGCGATTTCTATGAGTCTCTGACGTTCAGGTGTCATCATGCTCGGCAGCGGGTCGGCCGCCGTGTCCACTAGGACGAGGGCCCGGAAGAGCTGCGGCTGAGAGAGAACGAGGTGTTGGGCTACCATTCCACCCATGGAGTGGCCAACAAGATAACACTCGGAGATGCCCAGGCGGTGGAGCAGAGCCAGGATGTCACCGGCCAGGGCCTCCAGCGTGTAGTCTTCGCGGCGCGTGGGTTTAGAGGATAAGCCGTGGCCACGGAGGTCCGGCGAGATCGTCCGGAAGGAGGCCGAGAGGGCCGGCACGGTGAGAGCCCAGTTGCGGGAGTTGCCGGTGAAACCGTGTATCAGAAGGACCGGGAAACCTGCACCGGCCTCGCGGTAGTGAAGGTCTACTACGTTTACCGATACGTGGGGCACCGAAGACCTCGCTCCAGAAGGACGCTATGAGTATAGCATCTCGGAGGCGGAAAGCGGCGGCCTTAATTGACAGTTAGGGAGCAACAGGGCTAATGTGGCATATTAGAAAAGTCCGTTGTTTCTAAATGCGGGAAAGCTAATTTGAAGGTAAGAGTTGAACTCCAGGCCTACCTAGAAGAATACTCGCCTGCCGGGAGCCCCGCCTTCGACTACGTTGTCCCCGACGGAGCGCGGGTGAGCGATCTGATCACGCAGCTCGGGATCCCCCACGAGATGGCCACCGTCGTAATCGTTGGGCAGACGGCGGCCCGGATGGACGATCCCCTGAGGGAGGGCGACACGGTGACCGTGATCCCTCCGCTGGCTGGCGGCTGTCGGTAGCGCCGCTGTAACAGGAGAACGCCCCGCCCATCTATTGGTATTGACAGCCAGAACTAACTCCTGCATTATGCATATGCAGTCAGTTGCACTTGCAGTTAAAAGCATAGGGTTGCCATAATCGATCATGAGTTGTGAAACGGAGATGGCCGTCGCCCTCAGGGAAGCCGGCCAGAAGATTACGCCCCAGCGCATGTTGATCCTCTCCACGGTTCGGCATGCATCGCGTCACGTCACCGCTAGCCAGATCCTGGAAGCCGTTAGGAGGTCCTACCCGTATCTGGACGCCTCGACGGTTTACCGCACTCTGGCTTCGGCGCGGGAGCTGGGGCTGGTGAACGAGCTGAGCGTCGGGCAAGGAGATACGGAGTTCGAGTGGGCCGGAGACCGGCGCCACCACCATCTAATCTGCCGCTCTTGCGGGCGAGTTTCTTCTCTGGACGTTGAATACCTAGACGGCCTGGCTACGGCTCTTCTGGATGACCTCGGCTTCCAGGCGGATCTGACGCATTTCGCCATCTCCGGCATCTGCCGGGAATGCCGCCAGGCAGACTAGACAAGGAGGGTTCCTGAGTTGCGCCTGCGAACAACTATCGGCGTCGCGTTTATCCTGGCGCTCGCCATCGTTACTGTGGCCGCCTGTGGGGGTAGCGACGACGGAGATTCTGCGGAAACCAAGTTGAAGGTTGTCTCCACGGTGGCCCCCATCACCAGTCTGGTCGAGAACATAGGGGGTACAGCCATCGAGCTCCAGGGCCTGGTTCCGGAGGGCACTAACTCCCACACCTATGAGCCGCCGGTCTCCGACGTTAAGGCCATCTCCAACGCAGACCTGATCGTGATGAACGGCCTGCGACTGGAGGAGCCGTCGCTGGAGCTGGCCAAGGCCAACAAGAAGAAGGATGCCGTCATTCTCCTCCTAGGAGACGCAGCCATCACACCCGAGGAGTACAAATTCGACTTCAGTTTTCCGGAGTCAGAGGGCAAGCCGAATCCCCACACTTGGCCCAACGCTGCTATCGCTATGGAGTATGCCCAGCTGATACACGACAAACTCGTCGAGCTGGACCCCAAGAATCGCGATTACTATGATGCCAATTTCAATGAGTTGAAGAGGCGTCTGGAGGTGCTGGACCGCCAGATGCTGGCTGCCGCCCAAACGGTGCCGCCGAAGAACCGGAAGCTGCTGACTTACCACGATTCCTGGGCCTACTGGGCCGAACGCTACGGTTTCACCGTAGTGGGCGCTATCCAGCCGTCGGACTTCGCGGAACCGTCAGCCAAGGACGTTGCTGCCCTGATCGACCAGGTGAAGGCCGAGGGGGTACCGGCCATCTTCGGGTCAGAGGTCTTCCCCAGCCCGGTTCTTGAGCAGATCGCGCGGGAAACGGGAGCCACCTATGTGGACGATCTGCGGGACGACGATCTGCCGGGCAAGCCGGGCGACCCCCTCCACTCGTACATCGGCTTGATGGTGGAGAACATGCGCATCATGATTCCGGCCCTCGGGGGAGATGACGCTCCGATGAAGCTGGTGGATCCCAGCCTGGTCTTCACGGACGGGCCGAGTCCGGCCAAGTATCCACAGTAGGGACGCCAGATGCTGCATCCTTTCCCCCACGAGATCGAAGAGGCGCGGCCAGCGGTGGAGTTTCGCCAGGTGGTCTGCGGGTATCTCGGGCGCCCAGCGCTGGTGGACGTCAACCTCTCGGTGCCGGCAGGCGACTTCGTGGGTATCGTTGGCCCCAGCGGCGCCGGCAAGACGACGCTGCTGCGTGCCATCCTGGGCGCAGCCGATATCTATAGCGGCGAGGTACTGGTGGACGGGCAGCCAGTACGGGGGCAGCGATCCCGCGCGGGGTACGTGCCGCAGCTGGAGACCATCGACTGGAACTTCCCCGTGACCGTGGAGCAGGTGGTCCTCATGGGGCGGGCTTCTAAGGGCTGGCTGCCCTGGAACAGAAAGCGGGATGTTGAAGAGGCCTACGCCGTCATGGAGCGGCTGGGCATCGCCGGCCTGGCGAAGAGACACATCCGGGCGCTTTCCGGTGGGCAGCAACAGCGCGTCTTCCTGGGCCGGGCGTTGTTCAGCAACCCGAAGCTTCTCCTCCTCGACGAGCCAACGGCAGGCGTCGACATCAAGACCCGGGACGACATCCTGCACCTCCTCGATGAACTGAACCACGAAGGGGTGACGATCCTGCTGACGACCCACGAGATCAATGCGGTGGCGGCTCACCTCCCCTGGGTCATCTGCGTGAACGGCAGGGTGATAGCCGAGGGTCCGCCCCACGAGGTGTTCAACCGCGACGTGCTCCGGCAGACCTACGGGGCCGATATGACCGTTATCAAGTACCAAGGAATGACCTTGGTTGCCGAGAGCCCCCACTTCGTCGGCAGGCGGAGCGCCCGCCAGAGAGAGGCGACCCAAGAGAGAGCGAGGGTGGTGGAAGAGCGTGTTTGAGCCCCTACAGTACGAGTTCTTCGTGCGCGGCATGATAGCCGCAACCATCGTGGGCGCCCTCTGCGGGCTTATCGGCGTGTATGTTGTCCTACGGCGGATGAGCTACATAGGGCACGGGCTATCCCACGCCGTCTTTGGCGGCGCTGTGGTCAGTTATGTCATGTCTTTCAACTTCTACCTGGGCGCTAGCCTTTGGGGCTTCCTTTCGGCCATACTCATCAACCTGACGACCAGGCGCCGAAAGTTCATCGCCGCGGACGCAGCCATCGGCATCATCACAACAGCGAGCTTCGCCCTGGGAGTGGCGCTGATATCCCGCTACCGGACGTTTACCCGGAGCTTCGATGCCGCGCTATTCGGGAATATCCTGGGCGTGAGCCAGGGCGACCTCATCGCTATAGGGGGTGTGACGCTTCTCGTGACGGTCGTCATCCTGGTGCTGTACCGTCGCCTGCTGTTCACGACGTTCGACCCGGAGGTGGCGCCCTTCTTCGGCGTCAGCACGGATTGGGTCGACACCATCTTTTCCCTGGTCTTGGCCGGCACCATCGTGGTGTCCATCCAGGTCCTGGGCGTGACGCTGATAGCCGCGGCCGTCGTAATCCCGCCCATCACAGCACGGCTGCTGACGGACAACTTCAACCGGCTTATGGCCCTCTCCGTCGTCATCGGAGCTCTCTGCGGCCTGACGGGGATATACATGAGCTACTTTGTCGACGTGTCGTCGGGCGCCAATATCGTCCTGGTGGCGGCAGCGGCGTTCCTCATCGCCCTCGCCTACTCTTCGGTTAGCGGCCGGATCGCGGCGGCGCGGGGCTTGGCCGTGCGCCGGGCGGAGGCGCTGCGGGGCTTGACGGTCGACTGAAGGGCGTGGCCTACGGGCGCGCCACCATCACGTCGTCGCCTTCCACGCGCACGCGATACGTCTGGATCGGGGCCGATGGCGGCGGGCTGAGGACCTCCCCAGTGCGGACGTCGAACCGCCCAGCGTGGAAGGGACATTCCACCGCCGTTCCGTCCAGGAGCCCCTCGCCGAGCGGGCCCCCGCGATGGGGGCACTCGTTCTGGAAGGCGACGAACTCGCCATGGCCAAGGTTGGCTAACACTATCTCCTGCCCGTCCAGATCTACGATGGCCATCTCTCCGGGTGGGATCTCCGCAGTAGTCGCAACCTTCACGAACTCAGACATATGGCCCGCCTCCTAAATTTACAAAGCGCGTTGTGTGTTTATGATAGCACCGGCGGGCAGTTGCGTGCCCGGCCCGGGGAGTGCTAGCATAACGAACAGCGGGGAGGAGCCCTGCAGGCCCTTTAAGGCGGTCCCGTGAGGCCGCCAAGGAGAGAAATCACGCATCCTAACCTAGCCCACGGCATACCAACATACGGGTGTAAGAATCGGCCCTCTCGCCACTTTGGCGGGAGGGCCTTTCGTTCTCAGGCGGCGGTGTCCCCATGAGAGCGCGCACGGTTCTCAACGCAGACGACATCCGCCGTGCCGTCCGGCGCATTGCCCACGAGATCGTCGAGCGCAACCGCGGCCTCGAGGACGTGGTTCTGGTGGGCATGCGCACGCGCGGTGTCCCTCTGGCCCAGCGCCTGGCCAGCGCCATGCGCGAGTTCGAGGGGGCCGAGGTGCCGGTGGGTGTTCTGGACATCGGGCTCTACCGAGACGATATCCCCTCCCTGGAGTTGCGGCCGCGCATCAGGCCCAGCGAAATGCCCACCGGCATCGACGGCAAACACGTGGTGCTGGTGGACGACGTGCTGTTCACGGGACGCAGCATCCGTGCGGCGTTAGACGCCCTCACCGACTTCGGGAGACCGGCCTCCATTCAGTTGGCAGTGCTGGTGGACAGAGGCCACCGGGAATTGCCCATCCGGCCGGACTACGTGGGGAAGAACATCCCGACCTCCATGCGGGAAGAGGTAGAGGTGCTACTGGACGAGGTGGATGGCCGGGACGAGGTTCGCATCGTGGAGGCCCAGGGAGAGAGATGATGGAGGAACGAGGGCCTCAGACTGCTCTGGAGCACCACCTGCGCTGGACCCGGAAACACCTCCTGGACACCGATGAGCTGGAGGCTGCCGAGCTGGAGATGGTGATGGAGACCGCCGACGCCATGAGGGAGGTCTTGAGCCGGGAGGTGCCGCGGGTCCCGGCCCTCCGTGGCAGAACCATCGTCACCCTGTTTTATGAACCCAGCACACGAACCCGCGCTTCCTTCGAGCTAGCTGGTAAGGCCCTCGGGGCGGACGTCATCAACGTGGCTGCTTCGGGCTCCAGCGTCGAAAAGGGGGAGTCCTTGGTGGACACCGTGCGCACACTGGAGGCGGTAGGAGCCGACGTACTGGTGATGCGTCACTGGGCATCGGGGGCACCGTATCTGGCGGCCCGCTACGCCCGCGCCAGCGTCATTAACGCCGGCGACGGCTGGCATGCCCATCCCACGCAGGCGCTGCTAGACCTCTATACGATGCGCCACCATCTGGGCAGCGTGCGCGGGAAGCGAGTAGTGATCGTGGGGGACATCGCGCACAGCCGGGTCGCCCGATCGAATATCTGGGCTCTGCACAAGGCTGGGGCCGACGTGGTCGTCTGCGCTCCGCCTACCCTTCTGCCTCACGGCTTCCGGCCGGGCGATCGTGGCCCAGAGGAGCCCGGTCGCTTGCCTCCTGTGCACGTGGAAACGGACCTCGACCGAGCCATACAGGGCGCCAACGTAGTGATGGCCCTGCGCTTGCAAAAGGAACGCATGGCAGCGGGGCTGCTACCGTCTCTGCGGGAGTATGCCACCCTCTACCAAGTGAACGAGCGGCGCCTGGCTCTGGCGCAGCCCGATGCCCTCGTCATGCACCCGGGGCCCGTCAACGAGGGGATCGAGATTTCGGCGCCGGTGGCCCGCAGCGTGCAGTCTGTGATCGAAGAGCAAGTGGCCAACGGTGTCGCGGTGCGCATGGCCGTGCTGTATCTGATGGTCAGGGGGAAGCCATGAAGGGGCTAGCAATACGGGGCGGCAGGGTCCAGGACCCAGCAAACGGGACAGACGCCATCGCTGACGTGTTCATCGCCGGCGGACGCATCGCCGCCGTGGGGCCCAATGTTGGCAAGGAGGCCGCAGAGGTAATAGACGCCCAAGGACTGCTGGTATGCCCTGGGTTCGTTGACCTGCACTGCCACCTGCGCCAGCCCGGCTTCGAGCACAAGGAGACCATCGCCACGGGAACCGCGGCGGCCGCCCGCGGCGGCTTCACCACCGTCTGCGCCATGCCCAACACGGAGCCGCCTGCGGACTCGGCGGCGGCTATCGAATTCGTGTTGCGCACCGCACGGGCAGAGGGGGCCGTTCGGGTTCTGCCCATCGGCTGCGTGACTAGGGGCCGGGTCGGAAGAGAGCTCGCAGATCTAGCGGAGCTGGCAGAGGCGGGCGCCGTAGCCTTCAGCGATGATGGGGCGCCCGTGGCCGATGCTCACTTGATGCGCCGTGCCTTGGAGTACGCCGGAATGCTGGGTCTGCCGGTAATCAACCACTGCCAAGATCCCTCGCTGACCGAGGGCGGCGTGATGCACGAAGGCTGGGTATCGGCACGCCTGGGCCTGCGCGGCATGCCAGCCGCAGGGGAAGAATCGATGGTGGCGCGGGACATCGCCCTAGCGCGGCTCACGGGGTCCCACCTGCACATCGCCCACGTTAGCGCTGAGGGCAGCGTCGATCTCATCCGCAGCGCTAGGGCGTACGGCGCGCCCGTCACCGCAGAAGTGACGCCCCACCACCTAACGTTGACGCACGAAGCCGTCATGAAAGCAGCAGGCGAGGCGCCCGGTGGCCTGGCCTACGATACCGATGCCAAGGTGAACCCACCGCTACGCACCGAGGCTGACGCGGCTGCCTGCTTAGTGGGGCTGCTGGACGGAACCATCGCCTGCATCGCCACGGACCATGCGCCCCACGCCGTACAGGACAAGCTCTGCGAGTTTGATGCCGCAGCCTTCGGCATCAGCGGGCTGGAGACGGCCTTCGGGCTGTGCATGACGCTGGTCCACGCTGGGCGGTTGCCCTTGAAACGCCTTATCGAGGCGTTGACGGTTGGTCCGGTGAGGTCCTTCGGGCTGAACCGCCGCATCGAGGGGCTAGGGACGCTGTCGCCGGGAGCCCCCGGTGACGTGGTCATTGTCGACCCCGAAGCCGAGTGGGTGGTGGAACCCGAGCGACTGGTATCGAAGGGGAAGAACACGCCGCTGGCTGGCCGCCGCTTGCGTGGGCGCGTGGTGGCGACGGTGTACGAGGGAAGGGTTGTATTCGATGGACGATAACGCCCTCCTCGTCCTGGAAGACGGCACCGTGTTCAGGGGGAGCTCCTTCGGCGCGGTCGCGCCCTCCCACGGCGAGGTCGTCTTCTCCACCGCCATGACCGGATACCAGGAGATGCTGACGGACCCATCCTTCGCCGGCCAGATCCTAGTTCTCACCTACCCGCTGGCCGGGAACTACGGCATCAACGGCGAGGACGTGGAATCCCGCCAGATCCAGGTGAGGGGCCTGGTGGTGCACGAGGTCTGCGAGCGGCCCTCACATTGGTCCAGCCGCATGACCCTGCACGAATACCTGCTCTCCGAAGGCGTCCCTGGAATCGCGGGCGTCGATACTCGCGCCCTCACCCGGCGGCTGCGCCAGGCCGGGGTCATGATGGGGGCCATCGCGGTCGATGAGACCCCAGCGGAGGCGCTGGCCCGCCTACGCTCGGCGCCCCGGTATGGCGACGTGGACTACGTTCGGCAAGTCACCACTGGCCAGCCATACCAGTGGCCGGAGTCGGAGGTCTCCGCCTCCGAAGGCGGGACGCGGCCGCACATCGTGGTCGTGGACAGTGGCGTGAAGTACAACATTCTGCGACTCCTGGCCAGGCGAGGTTGCAAGGTTACCGTGGTGCCCTCTAACACCGGTGCGGCCGATATCGCCTCGATGAAGCCAGACGGCATCGTCTTCTCACCAGGGCCAGGAGACCCTGCGTTCCTGGACTACCAGGTAACCACCATCAAGGCCCTTATCGGCCGGGCGCCAGTGTTGGGGATCTGCCTGGGGCACCAGGTGCTGGGCCGGGCCTTCGGCGCCAAGACCTTCAAACTGAAGTTCGGCCACCGAGGCGCGAATCATCCGGTGAAGGACTTAGACACGGGACGCGTGCATATAACGGCCCAAAACCACGGGTATGCGGTAGATGCCGATGGCTTGGCGGCGGACGTGGAGGTCTGGCAGGTGCACCTCAACGATGGCACGTGCGAAGGGTTGCGGCACCGCTCGGAGCCCGTCATCTCCATCCAGTACCATTCCGAGGCATCCCCGGGGCCCCTGGACAACGTGTATGTCTTCGACCGCTTCCTGGAGATGGTATCGGCCTTCCCGCCGGCCTGGGAGCGAGGGATGCACACGATCCCGGATGTAGGCCAGCGACGGGAGCAGGAGGCGCGATGACCGCTGAGACCACCTTCCGCAGGGCTAACCTAAGCGACCTCGACTCTATTCTGGCCGTTGCCCTAAGCGTGTGGGAGGAGATGGGCCAGGGTAGCGGCTTCAGGCAGCGGCCAACGGAAGCAGGTTTCCGGCCCCTCCTTGAGGGCGAGAGGCAGGCGATCTTCTTGTGTGAAACTTCGGGGGCCGTACGAGGGTTCGCCCTCCTTGTGCCAGACGAGAGGGATCCCTCCGTTGCCGTGATGGGCGTCTGGATCCTTCCCGAGGCGCGGCGCCAGGGGATCGGGCGGGAGCTGGCGCTTATGGCCACGGAGTTCGCGCGCTCCGCTGGATACGAAAGGCTCCAGGGCCTGTTGCCCGAAGGCAATGAACCCGCCCTCTCATTTTTCAGCGATGTCGGGGGGCTCGTCCAGGTAGTCGGACGGGGCATTCAATACGAGCTGCCGCTGTGAGCGAGAGGCCATCCCGGGTTCTAATCATCGGGTCGGGGCCCATCGTCATCGGGCAGGCGGCGGAGTTCGACTACTCTGGATCGCAGGCCTGCCGATCCCTCCGCGAGGAGGGCGTCCACACCATCCTGGTTAATTCCAACCCGGCCACCATCATGACCGACGAGGGGATCGCCGACACCGTTTACATAGAGCCGCTGACGGTGGAGGTGGTGGCACGGATCATCGAACGGGAGCGGCCCGATGGCCTGCTGCCTACGTTGGGCGGGCAGACCGGCCTGAACCTGGCCGTGGCGCTGGCCGACGCGGGCGTACTGGAGCAGTACGGGGTGCGTTCCTTGGGCACGCCCATCGACACCATCCGAAAGGCAGAAGACAGGGATCTCTTCAAGAAGTTGTTGGAGGAGATCGGGGAGCCCGTGCCCGAGAGCTCTATTGTCACGAGCCTCGAAGAGGCTCGGGCTGTGGCGCGGGAGATGGGCCTACCACTGGTCGTGCGGCCCGCCTATACGCTAGGCGGTACCGGAGGTGGGATCGCCCACACCTTCGAGGATCTGGAGCGCATCGTCCGCGGCGGCCTGGCGGCGTCGCCGATTCACCAGGTGCTGTTGGAGCGGTGCCTCTTAGGCTGGAAGGAGATCGAGTACGAGGTGATGCGCGATAGCGCCGACAACTGCATCACCGTCTGCAATATGGAGAACATCGATCCCATGGGCGTGCACACTGGCGACAGCATCGTGGTGGCGCCCAGCCAGACGCTGAGCGATAAGGAGTACCAGATGCTCCGCTCGGCCTCCCTGAATATCATCCGCGCCCTGGGCATCGAAGGCGGCTGCAACATTCAGTTCGCCCTGGCGCCGCGGCGGGAGATCGCTGACTGGGCGCTGCGGCCTGACGGGCGGCCACCCTACTATGTCATCGAGGTCAACCCCCGCGTCTCGCGGAGCTCTGCGTTAGCCTCCAAGGCCACCGGCTACCCCATCGCCCGGGTGGCTGCCAAGATCGCCGTGGGGAAGACGCTAGACCAGATTCCCAACCGGGTGACGGGAAAGACCACCGCTGCCTTCGAACCGGCGCTGGACTACGTGGTGGTCAAGATACCACGCTGGCCCTTCGACAAGTTTCCGCTGGGTGAGCGCACGACGGGAACTCAGATGAAGGCCACGGGCGAGGTCATGGCCATAGACCGCACCTTCGAAGGGGCGTTCCTCAAGGCCGTTCGTTCACTGGAGTTCGGCGGCCGGTCCATCCTTTGGGAAGACCCCGCCTGGCGGGACGTCGATCCCAGGGAGTACGTGCGTATTCCTACGGACGAACGGTTGTGGGCGGTGTTGGCCGCCCTCAGGCGTGGCGCCGAACCCAATGAGCTGGCCTGCATCTCTGGCATCGACCCATGGTTCTTGTGCAAGCTTCAGGACGTCGTGCGCATGGAACAAAGGCTGTTGCGGGAACCCCTCACGCCGGAGCTGCTGCGACAGGCCAAGCGGATGGGCTTCCCGGATTCGGTTATCGGCACTTTGGCCGACCGCTTGCCGGAGCAGGTGCGCCAGCTCCGGCAAGAGTGGGGCATCGTGCCGGTGTACAAGACCGTGGACACGTGCGCTGCCGAGTTCGAGGCAGAGACGCCATACTTCTACAGCACGTACGATGAGGAGAACGAGGCGCCTGGCCTTCCCGGGGCGAAGGCGGTCGTTGTGGGCAGCGGCCCCATCCGCATCGGCCAGGGGATCGAGTTCGACTATTCGGCAGTACACGCGGCCTGGGCCCTCCGCGAGGCCGGCGTGGCCGCTGTCATGGCCAACTCGAACCCCGAGACCGTCTCAACCGACTTCGACACGAGCAGCCGCCTGTACTTCGAGCCTCTGGACGAGGAGGCTGTTCGCGACCTCTTGGAAAACGAGAACGGAGGCGGTCACGAGGCGCCGGTCATCGTCCAGTTTGGGGGCCAGACGGCCATTAACCTCGCCTGGCCGCTGGCCAGGGCTGGACACTCCATCTTGGGCTCCAGCGCCGAAGCCATCGACATCGCAGAGGACCGTTCCCGCTTCGAGGCGCTGCTGCAGCGTCTGGGGATTCCGCAGCCGCCCGGGGCCGCTGTAACCACTGTCGAAGAGGCGCTGCGGACAGCGGACCTCATCGGCTACCCGGTGTTGGTCCGACCTAGTTACGTCTTAGGCGGGCGGGCCATGGAGATCGTGCAGAACGCGACGGACCTCATCCGCTACGTCGGCGAGGCCTCGGCGATCGCTGCCGGCAAACCGATATTGATAGATAAGTACCTGGAGGGCATCGAGGCCGAGGTTGATGCCGTGTGCGACGGCCGGGACACCTTGATTCCGGGCATCATGCAGCACATCGAGCGGGCCGGCGTTCACTCCGGCGACTCCATGGCGGTATATCCGGCTCTGGGTCTGACGAAGGCCGAAGTGGACGCCATCGTGGATTACACTACGCGCCTGGGTACGGCCTTGGGCGTTCGCGGCCTCATGAACATTCAGTACGTCATCATGCGCTCTCCGCCCTCCCCGGATGGGCAGGGACCTTCCAACGTCTACGTGTTGGAAGTGAACCCTCGCGCCAGTCGTACCGTGCCTTTCATCTCCAAGGTCACGGGGGTCCCGATGGTATCGCTGGCGGTGCAGGTAATGCTGGGCAAGACCCTCAGAGAGCTCGGATACCAGGGCGGGCTTTGGCCGAGGCAGCGCTTAGTAGCCGTCAAGGCGCCCGTCTTCTCCATGTCCAAGCTGGCGGGAGTGGATACGTACCTGGGCCCCGAGATGAAGTCTACCGGCGAAGTCATGGGGGTGGACTACACGTTCCCGGCGGCATTGGCGAAGGCGCTGGTGGCGGCCGATATGGCTCTGCCCCGTAAGGGGTCCGTGCTTCTTAGCCTGGCCGACCGTACCAAGGCGGAGGCGACGCGCCTTGTCCGCAGCCTGGCCCAGGCGGGCTACCGCATCTACGCCACGGAGGGCACGGCGGCCATGGTGCAGGCCATGGGCATACCGGTAGAGCTCGTGCCGAAGCGGCTGGATGAGGGGCACCCCAACGTGGTGGACGTCATACGAGAGGGGTTGGTCGATGCCGTCATCAACACGCCCGAAGGCCGCGTCACCGCTACCCTGCGCGATGGGTTCCACATCCGCCGCGCGGCCGCGGAGAAGCGCATCCCGTGTCTAACCTCCATCGACACCGCGGCGGCCGCCGTCAACGCCCTCGTCAGCGGTACCCCGCATTTCACCGTGCAGCCGCTGCGCGAGTATCTGGCCGCTCATCCGAAGGTGCGGCCGTGAGACTGGAAGAGGCCACCATCATTTCGAACGAGGAGCTGTACCAGGACACCTTTCTTATGTGGTTGTCCTGCCCAGCAGTGACCAAGGGCGCAGCTCCCGGCCGCTTCCTGATGATCCGTTGCGGCGACGGCCTCGACCCCCTACTGCCCAGGCCCATGAGCTTCCACCGGTTCCGAACCTACGACGGCGCGCGCCAGTTCGCCATCCTCTTCGACATCCGCGGCCGGGGAACGCGCTGGCTATCCGAGCGAAGGCCCGGCGAGCGTCTGCGGCTGTTCGGTCCCCTGGGTCAGGGCTACCGCGTGGCCGCTCATAGTCAGAACCTACTGCTCGTAGCCGGCGGTATCGGGGTGGCAGCCCTCGTGGCGCTGGCCGAAGAGGCGGCGGCCAACGGCAGGGCCGTCACGATGCTACATGGTGCGCGAACGGCGCAAAAACTGTTCCCCGCGAGCCTCCTTCCCGCGGAGGTAGAGGTGATCTATGCCACGGAGGACGGCAGCGCTGGCCACAAGGGCAACGTAACCGATCTGGTGCCTCGCCTCTTGTCTTGGGCGGACGAAGTCTTCGCCTGCGGTCCGGCCCCCATGTTCGTTGCGCTGGCCGAGGTGATGCGCAGGGATAGGAGCCGCAAACCAGCGCAAGCGCTGCTTGAGGAGCGCATGGGTTGCGGGACCGGCATCTGCTACGGGTGCGCCGTACCCACTCGTAAGGGAATGCGATTGGTTTGCAAGGACGGACCTCGGTTCGTACTGCGGGACGTGTTTGGCTAGGGGACAGGTAGCCCGCTCAGGCGCAAGGCGCCTATAATGGGTTTGTGAAGGAAAGCACGAAGGGACCCGAGGGGATTCCGGTTCTGGCCGTCGCCACCGCCTTGTTCGCGGCCTCCTTGGCGGTCCTTTTCGGGGGCGTCCTGATGGTCCTGGCCATAGGTTCTATGGGCGGGCACATGGGGATGATGGGCGGCCGCAGCACTGCCAGCCAGACGCCATCGGTGGCCAGCGGGCCGGAGACGCTCGTGGAGATCAAGGACTTCGCGTTTTCGCCGGCTGACCTCACCATCCGTGCCGGGACGAAAGTCACGTGGGTGAATCGGGATGCGGCTCCCCACAACGCGGTGGCAGATGGCAAGACGTGGAGTACGGAGGTCCTGACCAAGAACTCCAGCGGCACCGTCACGTTCGAAAGCCCCGGTGTCTACACCTATCACTGCTCGATCCACCCCTATATGAAGGCCGTCCTGACGGTGCAGCCCTAGTGCCTT
>DAOUAG010000104.1:0-4576 GCA_034433815.1 Dehalococcoidia bacterium
TACACGGTCCCCAGGGTGGACCCGGCACGGGTGGACCCCCTCAGCCGGTGGCTGATCCTCGGCCGCGTCTCCGTGGTGGTCATGAGCGCCATCTCGGCGGTCATTGGCGGCCTACTGGCAGCCCGGGACGGAACCTTCGATCTGCCGCTCTTTGCGCTGGTGGCTCTCGGGCTAGTGCTAGCCCATACCGGGAGCAACCTGGTCAACGACTACTGGGACTACCGCCACGGCATCGACACGCCGGTCTCGCCGCGGGCGACCTACGGTCCGCACCCACTGACCAACGGGGCCTACTTCCGGCAGTTCGTGGGGGTGACCGCCGCGGTGCTGGCTTGCGCGGCGGCTATCGGCATCTACCTCACCCTGGCGGCCGGGCCCGGGGTGCTGATCTTCGCTATGACGGGCGCGGCGCTCCTGATGTTCTACTCGGGCGGTCCCTTCCCCCTCAAATACATCGGCCTGGGGGAGATAGCGGTCTTCTTCATCTGGGGGCCGCTGATGGTCGGCGGCACCTACTACGTGCTGGCGGAACGGCTGCCGGCCTGGGTGCTCCTGGCCTCGGTGCCTTATGCCCTGGGCGTCACCTCGGTCCTGTTGGGAAAGCACCTCGATAAGCTGGAGTTCGACCGGGGCAAGAGGATACGGACCCTGCCCGTGGTGCTGGGCGAAGGACTGGCCCGGAAAGTGACGGTGGCGGTCTGCGGCCTAATGTACGTGACCGCCGCGGGCCTGGCGGTATGGCAGAGGATGCCGGGTATCGCCCTGGTGGCGCTGAGCCTGCCGCTGTTTGGCCTGCTGGTGCGTTTCTACCAGTGGCCCAAGCCGAAGGAGCGTCCGAAGGGCTACCGGGCTTGGCCGCTGTGGTTCGTGGGGGTGGCCTTCATCCACAACCGGCGCTTCGGGCTGCTGTTTACAGCGGGTCTAGCGCTACAGGTCCTGGGCGAGGCCGTCCTCTAACGGCGGCGCTGCGCTGACCCCCGCCCAACCTTCCAGCTTTTCTCCCAGCCGGCGCAGGCCCCAGCCTGCCGGCCGCAGGACAGGGGCCAGGAAAGATGTGCGCGTTCCTCCATCGCGCCGGAGCTGTCTGCGGTGCTCCAGGTGCCTCCGAGCCAGCTCTTGCTCCAGGTCACGCACCTTTTCGCTGCCGTAGGGGTGCATGAACATGGCGTTCTCCCGACTAGGCCGGGCCGAGCCCGGCGCTACCGCGGATTGCCAAGGCACCTACCCCCGTTTCGTCGGCACCTTCACAGCGCGTTAACCGATCCTTCACCATACGCCCCGGAACGAGCAGCGTCAACCCCATCGTGGCAGTTGGGATGCGAAAAGATAACGGCTCAATAGCGGCCGCTATCCGTAGGCGATCCTTTGCTACAATAAGTTGGATATGACGACGGTGAAGCGCGACTACTATGACGTCCTAGGGGTCTCAAGGGGGGCTTCGCCGGAGGAGATCAAAAAGGCCTTCCGGCGCCTGGCGATGCAGTACCACCCGGACCGCAACAAGGCGCCGGATGCTGAAGCCAAGTTCAAGGAGATCAGCGAGGCCTATGAGGTGTTGTCCGACCCGGAAAAACGGTCGGCCTACGATCGTTTCGGGCATGCCGGCCTCCAGGGGTTCGACGGCGGCCGCGGGTTCGAGGGCTTCGATTTCGGCGGTCTGGGCGACATCTTCGACGCCTTCTTCGGCGGCACAAGCACCGCCCGCCGGGCGCGCCAACCCCAGAGGGGCGCGGACCGCCGCGCCGATGTAGAGATCAGCTTCGAAGAGGCGGCCTTCGGCTGCGAGCGCGAGGTGGAAGTGGAGCGCGTCGAGCGCTGCACACGCTGCGGCGGCTCAGGGAGCGAGCCTGGCTCCCAACCGGCCCGTTGTCCCACCTGCGATGGCTCTGGCCAGGTGCGACGCGTCAGCCGTAGCTTCTTCGGCCAGTTCGTGAATATCGCCACCTGCTCCCAATGCCACGGGGAAGGCCGGATCGTCACGGAACCCTGCAAGGACTGCCGCGGCTCCGGCCGTCAGCGGCGCACCCGCACCCTGGCCATCAAGATCCCGGCCGGCGTCAGCGACGGATCGCGCATGCGGCTCAGCGGCGAGGGCGACGCCGGCCTCAACGGTGGCAGCCCTGGCCACCTTTATGTCTACATCAACGTCCGTCCTCACCCGTACTTCACCCGCGAGGAAGACGATCTGGTGTACGAGCTCCAGATGAACCCGGCCCAGGCAGCGCTGGGCTTCGAGGCCGATATTCCCACGTTGGAGGGCGAGACGGCGACGCTGAAGGTGCCGCCAGGGACCCAGTCCGGCCGGGTGTTCGTGCTCAAGGGGAAGGGCGTGCCGCGCCTGCACGGCGGAGGACGGGGAGACCTTCTGGTGCGGGCCACGGTGGTCATCCCGACGGAGCTAACGGATGAGCAGCGGGAGCTCCTACGGCGCCTGGCCGAGAGCTTCGGCACACCCGTGAACAACGGCGATAAGGGGCTCTTCGGCAAGATCAAGGACGCCCTAAGCTAGTCCGGCGCGGGGGTTCGCCCCGGCGCCAAGTGGGGCTCTCCTCTCCCTCCCCTCTAGACCCGCGGCGGCCGCCGCCCCCCTCGATATCCAAGGCACAGCGGGGGATCGCCTGGTGGCGGCAGGCTCACGGAGGGCCTGCGGAACGAGGATGGCGCAAGCGGACACCTGGTACGAAGTCGCAGTCGAAGTCGCCGGCTTAGACGCCGAACTGGCGGCGGATATCCTGCGCCAGGCGTGCCCCGGCGGCATCAGCATCGAGATCCCACACCGCTACGATCCCGAGAGCGATAGCTACGTGCCGGACTCTGGAGGCCCGGCGCTGGTACGTGGCTACTTACCCCCAAACACGGACGTGGCAAGGGTGGCGCGGTCCCTGCGCACCGCCCTGGCGGCGGCGCCCCTGTGCCAAGCGCCCCGCTGGCGCCGGACGCGACGACTCCGCGAGCCGGACTGGCGCGACGCCTGGAAGCGGCACTTCGGCCTCCAGCGCATAGGACGGCGGCTGGTCGTCAAGCCGTCGTGGGTACGTTACGCGGCCCGAGGGGGGGAAATGGTGGTGGAGATCGACCCTGGCGTCGCCTTCGGCACGGGTCAGCATCCCACGACGGCGATGTGCCTGCGGGAGTTAGAGGCGTTGGTGCGGCCCGGCGCCAGGGTCATGGACCTGGGGTGCGGCTCCGGCATCCTGGCCATCGCCGCCGCCAAGCTGGGGGCCGCCTACGTCCTGGCGCTGGACATCGACCCGCAGGCCGTCGAGGCCGCCCGCCGGAACGCCGCCGCCAACTCCGTAGGGCACGTTGTAGAGGTCAAGGCCGGCACCATCGAGGCGCCCTCGCCCGGGTTCGATCTCATCGTCGCCAACATTAGCGGGCTGACGCTGGAGCGGCTGGCGCCGGCCGTGGCCGGATCGTTGAGCCTGGGCGGGGTGCTGGTCATGAGCGGCTTTCTGGATGAAGCCGTGGCAGGACTACAGGAGGCCTACCAGACGCAGGGCTTGGGCATCGAACGAGTGGTTGCGGAGGGCGAGTGGCGGACGATAGTGGCGCGACGGGATGCCAGCCCTGGCGCTTGACGCAGCCGGCAGCGAGGGTCAACCTAGGGCCGTGTCCAGCCTGCGCCGCTTCTACGTACCCCCGGGCAGCCTCCGCGCCCGCAACGTGACCCTGGGGCCACCCTTGGCCCACCGTCTGGGCCGCGTGCTGCGTCTGAAGCGCGGCGACCACATCGTACTCTTCGATGGTGGTCCTCGGGAGTACGAAGTGCAGCTCACCGGCGTATCGGCCAACGCCATAACAGCCGTGGTAGTAGGCGAAAGGCCGGCGCCTCCCGAACCCGGAACCAGACTGACGCTGTACCAGGCGCTGGTGCGGGCCAACCGCTTTGACCTGGTGTTGGAGAAGGGCACCGAGATCGGCGTATCCCGCTTCGTGCCCTTGCTAACGGCCCGCGGCAGATTCCAGAACGAGCACGAAGCCTCCGCGCTCCGGGCGGAGCGCTGGCACAGGATCGTGACCGAGGCGGCGGAACAATCGGGCCGGGGCCGCGTGCCCGAGGTGGCTTCGCCGATGCCTTTGAGCGAGGCGTTGGCCGAGGCCCGCGGCCTGAAGCTTCTGCCCTGGGAGAGAGAACGCCAGCGCGGGCTTACGGAGTATATCCGCTCGCTTGCGCGGCGCCCCACGGACGTCAGTCTTTTCATCGGGCCGGAGGGCGGCTTTGACGACGATGAGATTGCCTTAGCGCTGGCCTCGGGGGTCGTGACCGTAAGCCTGGGGCCACGGATATTGCGCTCGGAGACGGCGGGGCTCGTGGCCTCGGCGCTGGTGCTGGACGCCGCGGGAGAGATGGGATAGGGGCGCCTTAGGGCTCCACGGGGGCTTGGGTCCAGATCATGGGATCGGTGCGCACGCCGCCGATCACCACCTCCCAGTGCACATGGGGCCCATTCACGAAGCCCGTCTCCCCCATGTAGCCGATCAGATCGCCGGCCGAAACCAGAGCGCCCTCCGCGGCCACGATGCTGTCCAGGTGGTTGTAGCTGGAGAAAACGCCGGCGCCGTGGTCGATGAC
>DAOUAG010000105.1:0-28927 GCA_034433815.1 Dehalococcoidia bacterium
CATGAGCAACTACATACAAGGCCGCGGGGACCCCTCCGATGATGCTAAGGCGCAGGGCCACTAAGATGGGAGCGAATCCCTGAAGATCACCAAGCCCCGGGGGCTGGACGCCCGGGATAAGGGGGACGGACGGCTGGATGGATGAAGTAGAAGCGGCGGCTCCTGCCAAACGAGGGCTGACAGAGCGGCTGGCGCGTGGCCATACCTTCGCCTCTCTTTCCCTGGCTCAGTTCCGGTACCTCTTGGCGGGTACGGCGATGGCCCAGTTGGCGGGCTGGATGGAGGAGGTGGCGCGAGGATGGCTGGTCCTCCAGCTAACGGATTCGGCGTTTCAGTTGGGCCTGGTGGGATTCATACGGGGGTTCAGCCAGCTGGTGTTTTCGCCTGTGGCAGGAGTCCTCGCGGACCGGCTGGACCGCCGACATCTAGCCACCGTCACCCAGATCGTGCCTGCAATGGTGGCGCTACTCATAGGGGCGCTCGTTTCCGCGGACAGGGTGATGATGTGGCACCTGTACGTGCTGGTTAGCATAGCTGGGGTCGCTGGCGCCGTGAATATGCCTACTCGGCAGGTCCTGGTCTATGACGTGGTGGGGACCGAGTACATCACCAACGCCATCGCCCTGAACGCCGTGGTCTCGAACCTGGCGCGAATAGTGGCCCCTTCGGTGGGAGGCGTCTTCATCGGCCTTACAGGCATCGCGTCCTCATTCTATGCCCAGGCGGTGTTCTTCTCCATCGCTTCTCTGGCGAATCTGATGCTGCGACCGGTGGCCCGAGCAGACCCCGCGCGGGTGCCTGTGTGGCAGGGGATCCGTGAAGGGATCGCCTACGTGCGACGAGAGCCCGTGGTAGCGCGGCTGGTGCTCCTGAACGCCGTGCCTAACCTTATCATCTACCCGTACGTGGCGATGATGCCCATCTTTGCTGAAAAGGTGCTACGGACAGGCTCCGCGGGCTTCGGGCTCCTGCTCACCGGCGTGGGGTTCGGTTCGATACCTGGCGGTCTCATCGTTGCCAACATGTCGGGGTCGAAGTTGAAGGGGCGGGCCATGGGAAGCGCTGCGTTGCTCTACATGGGAATGGTGGCGCTCTTCGCCTTGTCCACTGTCTTCGTACTCTCCTTCGGAATATTGGTGTTGGCAGGGATCGGTTGGTCCATGATGGTGACACTGAACCAGACCCTGCTCCAGGTCAATGTGGAGGACGCTTTTCGAGGCCGAGTGCTAGCGTTGTATACGATGGCGGGGGGACTTACGCCGTTCGGCAACCTGGCCATGGGTGCCAGTGCCGACTACTTCGGAGTGCAAGGAGCCGTGTTCGTCTTCGCCGTCACCGGCTTCTTGCTGGCGGCGGTCCTGGGCCTCGGATCGGCCCGCGTGCGGCGCCTATAGGGCCCTCAGGCGTCGAGCAGGGCGGCCACGCCTGGGAGCTGCTTGCCCTCCAGGAACTCGAGCGTTGCACCCCCGCCGGTGCTGACGTGAGAGAAGCGGTCACGCAGGCCCATCTCTTCTACGATGGCGGCTGTCTCTCCGCCGCCTACGATGGTGGTCGCCCCCTCTAGAGAAGCCAAGGCCTCTGCCATACGGCGCGAACCTTGGGCGAAGGCGGGTATCTCAGCGATGCCTAAGGGGCCGTTCCAGACCACCATGCGGCAGCCTTGAAGCGCTTTGGCGAATATTTCGACGGTCATCTCGCCGGCGTCGGCTATATGCCAGCCAGGGGGGATATCCTTGACGGAGACGCGGCGCGTGGTGGAATCAGGGCTGATCTCCTCTGCTACGATGACATCTGCCGGAAGCAGCAGCGTAACCCCCCTACTTCTGGCCTCGTCCATTATGGCTCTGGCCTCGTCCAGGTAGCCGTCCTCGACCAGGGAATCGCCGACGGCGAGCCCCTCGGCTTTGAGGAAGGTGTTGGCCATGCCGCCGCCAAGGAGAAGTTTATCGACCTTGTCCAGGAGGCTACGCAAGACTGAGATCTTTGAGCTGATCTTGGCCCCGCCGATGACCGCTGCGTACGGGCGTTCGGGGTTCAACAAGGCGCGGGTGAGGTATTCGATCTCCTTCTCCATGAGGAACCCGGCCACAGCCGGCAGGTATGCTGCCACGCCGGCGGTGCTGGCGTGGGCGCGATGCGCGGCGCCGAAGGCATCGTTAACGTAGACTTGGGCGAGACTGGCCAAGGCCTTGGCGTATTCCGGGTCGTTAGCCTCTTCTTCAGCGTGGAAGCGGAGGTTCTCCAGCATGAGGATCTCGCCAGGCTCCAGAGCGTAGGCCATTTCCTGGACTATGGGCCCTACGCAGCAGCCGGTGACCTTAACGGGACCGTCGACGAGCTTCTCGAGGCGTTCGGCGATGGGCCAGAGGCTCAGGGCCGGGTCCCGCCCTTTGGGGCGTCCCAGGTGGGAGGCCAGTATCACCCGTGCGCCGCGCTGCCGAAGGTAATCGATGGTGGGAAGGGTGGCCCTGATGCGGCTGTCGTCCAGGATCTGGCCAGACTCCTTGTCCATCGGCACGTTGTAGTCGACCCGGACCAGGACGCGCTTCCCGGCGACGTCTATATCGCGCAAAGTCTTCTTTCTCATGGCGCTTCCCTTCTGTCTGCGGGCTGAGGGGTTCAGCCGTTCGGCTCGCCTGGCTCCAGTTGGAGGCGTCCGCGGGCGTATCTCTCTACCTCCTGCCGGTCCCAGGGCATCGGATGGTATTCGACCCTGCGCCAGCTTTCGATCATGTCGTGGTAGTGGCGGCTGCCCGGGTGGCCGGACTGGCCCGACGGGAGGACGCCGAGGCTGCGGTTGAAGTCTGAAAGATCGATGATCTGGCGCCAGCTAGCGGTAGAGCTGGTGACCTCGTAACCGTAGTATGGGCTGTAAGATGCCTGCCAAACCGTGTTGGAATCGCCGCCGATGGGCACCGGGCCGCGGTTGAAGATGCGAGCGAGTCCCGGCACCTGGCCCAGAGGATGACGAAATCGCTGTTTGTGCAGCCGACCCCAGCGCCACTCCGAGACCTCGTCGCCGAGAAGGCGGCGCAGTTCCTCCACGGCGGAGGCGAGGCATTCTTCCATAACCTCCGTCCAGGTCTTGCCCGCGAACCAGTTGGGCCTCTCACGCAGCTTGGTCATGAGCCAAGAGTGGGCGACGTTGAAGAACATGCCGTTGGCCCGGGCCGGGTGCACCCCGCGGCCCATGTAGAAGTCTGCCCAGGCACCTACCTTCTCCTCCAGCGTGCGCCGGACTAAGTGAGTGAAGAAAACCTCATAGATGCAGGCCGCGACGCTGTCTGCGGCTACCTTGTAGTCCCAGGCCTTAAGGAATGTGAGGGCGCGGCGGCACCACTCATCGCGAGGCCTGAGATTGAGAATGAGAGGCACTAGTTCTCTCGCTGGGATCGAGAGCTGGTCAGCCTGCATGGCCTGGAAGTCCTCGATGGAAAGCTTCTCCTTAGCCTCCAACATTTCGATGATGCGCTGCTGGCGAAAGCTGTCAGCGTAGTTAGCGCTCAGGAAGTGGGGGTAGTCGTCGTCGGCGATCTTGTTGTTCGCGCTGGCGACCCAGTGGGTGGGCGGGTTGTAGGCGTGCGGCAGCTCTTCGAACGGCACGAAGCCCGTCCAACCGTACTCCCCCGACCAGCCCGGCATGGGTACGATGCCGTGGCCCTTGGCGCGGACGGGGACGCGTCCCGCCAGTTGATACCCGATGTTGCCCTCGACATCAGCGTAGGCGAAGTTAAGCGACGGGAAGGGCCAGAGGGCGAGAGCCTCACGGAACTCGGTCCAGTCGCGCGCAGCCATAAGCATGATCTGGGCCTGAACCTGGTGGGCAGGCTCCAGGGTGATGGTACGGAGGGAGAGGGTACGCGTTTCCCCCCTGATGGCGGGGCTGATGACCGGACCGTTGCCGGTTATGAGCACATCTTCGACAACGGGTTTGCGCCGGCCCTTGACGTGGATAACCTCTCGCACTGTTTGGCCGTCAGTCCACTTGCCCTTGAACTGATATTGGGCCGGGTTGTCTGGGTTGACCTTTTCGACGAACAGATCGTCGCCGTCCACGATGGCGGAGGTGACGCCCCAGGCAACCCGGTCATTATGGCCGATGAAGACACCCACCAGGCTTGGGATGCCGACGCCGGCGGCCTTGATCTCCGGCGATTCGGCGTGGAACTCCCACCAGATGGAGGGCATCATCAGGGGCAGGTGGGGGTCGCTGGCCAAGAGGGGCTTGCCGGTGACGGACTTGGTGCCATCCACCGCCCAGTTGTTGCTCATCCCTGGCCCAGTCAGGGTTACGACTGCCGCCGCCTCGCGGAAGTCTTGGGTAACGTCCGGCCCTGACCCCTTGGCCTCGGCCCCCGGCGGGACTATCACCGGGCCTCCTGCACGATAGGCTGGCTCGAGTTCGGCCATGACCTCCGGCCCGAAGCGCTCGATGGTCCAGGAGCGCAAGATCTCGCTGTCCCAGTTGCCCGCCAGCATCCAGCCCATGAGGCGGCCAAAAGTAAGACTGTCGATAGGCTGCCACTGGCTGGGGCGCGTGCGCAGGATAAGGAATTCAATGGGGAGGCGCCCGTGCTGGAGATAGGCGTTCACCCCGGCGGAGAAGGCCTCGAGGACGGCCCGCTCCTGAGCTGTCGCTTCGTCCCACTCGGCCATGGCGGCCCGGCGGAAGCCGATGCGCCGCACCAGCCTATCTACTTCGAGGGCTGATTCGCCGAGAATCTCTGCCAGGGTGCCCGAGGCCAGCCGGCGGTTGAACTCCATCTGCCACAACCGATCCTGGGCCTGGGCATATCCGATGGCGAAGAACATGTCATGGAGATTGGACGCATAGATATGGGGCACGCCCCACTGGTCGCGCAGGATTTCGATGGAGGCGCGCGGCCCCTGGAGCCGTAGCCTGCCCCGAGCTCTGGGAACCGGGCGGCGAATGGCGTAGGCCACGCCCAGGGCAGCTAGGCCCGCCGTCGCCGCGGCGGTCAGAGCGATCCTGCGTATGGTGCGCGCCATTGCCATGTTGTGCCTCCTGATTGGTCTACTGGCTGGGCGAGAGGGCTTCAGCCAAGGCTATAATACCCTCTTCGCTGTTGTACCCGTTCTGATCAGATCCTGTCACCACATCGACGCGTGCGAACGTCTCGATTTGAACCGAGGTTTGTCCCGTCGTGAAGGCTAAGCGGTGGTACAGGGGGACTCTCGCCTTGGGACAACTGGCGCTCGGGCACGGGAGATCGGCGGGGGTCAGGATGCTGGTGTAGAGAGTTGCGGGCACGCCATGGACGGTCACGGCTGACTGACCTTCGGGGAGGCGGCCGGCAAACTCCTGAATCGAGGGTTGACCAAACTCTGTGCCTTTAGGACCGAGCTTAATGATGACGGTCTCGCTTAGAAGGCCCGCGGAGCCGGAGTCGCCGGTGGCGAGGGCGTAGTGGAATGAGGCCTCCGCTGTAGTAGGGTCCACGATGACGCCCTCCGTGTCGGAGGGAAGAGCCAGCTTCCCCCGGGGCCCCGAATACTCTTTGCCGAGCCACAGGAGCTCAAGGCCCAGGCTCTTGATGGCGGTCAGGTTCTCTTCGAGGGTGACTACCTGCTCTTGGACGGCGGTGGCTGAAAAGAAGTCAGCAGGCAGAGTGTCGCGACTGATGAGTTCGCTCTGATAACGAATGCGCTCTGGTTTCTGGCCATCCTGCAGGCTCGCGGGGTCAGGCGTCAGCCTGGCCTGATCCGCAGGCAGCTGAACGCGGCGTTCGAAGGCCACCACTAGGTACGACATAGGGTCGAGCTCCACCCGCCCGAGGAGATAGCTGCCCGTGAACTCCTGGTTGTTCACGATGGGGGAGCGGGCTTCGATGGCAATCACCTCGCGCCCGTCACTAATGGTTCGGCCGATGAGTCGCAGGTCTGTGCCGAAAGCGAGGGCGGATAGAGGCTCGAACCACTGCACGGCGGGGTCATTGATCCGGGGGCGGCTGGATCCCGAAGGCGATCTGTCCTCTGTGGCCACGCTGTTGGAAAAGGGATCGTAATACGTGCGGACCCAACCCTGGCCGACGCTGATCAGGCCGCCTCCCGATGGCGCGGCGCGTTGCCGATACAGTTGGCGCTCGGCATCGATCCATACCTCGCTTCCGTTGTCACCCTTGGCGTGAAAGACCATCCCCGGCTGGCTGATCGCATCGAAGGCTTTCTGCACCTCCCTATCGGCGTCTCGGCCTGTTCCCGAAGCCCCGCAGGCTATGGCTAAGGCCATCCCTAAACACGCTAGTAGCAGTAGTGCCGTTCGCCCGATCAAGCCACTGTCACCCCTAGAGCCGAAGCTAGCTCTTCCCTGCTGATAGGCCCTTCGCGCAACACCGTCGGCGGGGTGCACGTTATGTCAATGACTGTCGATTCCAGCCCGAGACGGGCCGGCCCGCCATCGATGATCAACGCGACCATATCGCCGATTTGAAGCGCAACCTCGGCAGCGGACCTTGGAGCCGGGGCTCGGGAGCGGTTCGCGCTGGTGCCCGTGATGGGTTCTCCAACGGCGCGAATGATCTGGCGAAGGAGGTCCAAGTCCGGGACCCGGAGGCCCACGGTGTTTTGGCCAGCCAAGGCGAGGCTACGAAACTCAGGCGCCTTGCGCATGACGATGGTCAGGGGCCCGGGCCAGAAGCGGTGCATGAGGGCGCGGGCAGCTGGTGTCACGTCCGCTATCCATTGGGCAGCTTCTGGGTCGCCTAGAAGAAGGGGCATGGGGTTCTTGAGGTCACGCCCTTTGACGGCGTACAGGCGGCGGACCGCCGCGTCGTTGGTAGCAAGGGCGCCAACGCCGTAAACGGTGTCTGTCGGATAGCAGACGAGCTCGCCCGCGGCAAGCAGGCGCGCTGCCCTGTCGACGCAGGCCGGGTCCTCGGCTCTAATGATATCGGCCATGTGCTGAACTACGGTAAGAAATGATAATCAGCCAAATCCGTTTCCTATTACTCCGTTGACGGCCCCGGCCTCTCCTGTTATTATGCGGAAAAGACCAGCCCCCGAACCAGCGCCTCCAGTATCTGAGAGAAGAGGAGGGCGTGCTCCCCTTTTGAAGGACACCGAGACCACCATCAAGGCTACCCACAGGGTACCGACATCCGACGACTTGGAGGTATCCACTTATCTGGAGATCGCCAGAGAGCGAGAGGGCGAAGATCCGCGGCGCGTCCCTCCGGAGGCCCCTGCCCAGCCTGAGACCATCGTCATTCTGGATTTCGGCTCTCAGTACACCATGCTCATCGCCCGTCGGGTGCGCGAGTGCCACGTCTACTGCGAATTGGTGCCCTTCGACGCCCCCTGGGAGCAGGTGCGCAAGATGAACCTGAAGGGCATCATCCTCTCCGGCGGTCCGGCCTCCGTGTACGACGAGGGCGCGCCCATGGCGCCAACCTGGGTCTTCGAGTCCGGCCTGCCAGTGCTGGGCATCTGCTATGGAATGAATCTGCTGGCGCACCAGCTCGGCGGCCGGGTGGCCCCGGCGCCCACCCGGGAGTACGGGCATGCCGTGGTGCACCAAGGGCTGGAGCAATCGCCTATATTCGAGGGGCTGCCGCCCTCGATGCCCGTCTGGATGTCCCACGGGGACCAGGTGGTGGAACTGCCGGCGGGCTTCCGCACTATCGCCTATTCCGACAGCTCACCCATCGCCGCCATGGCTAACGATTCGGGCATCATCGGTCTTCAGTTCCATCCGGAGGTGGTGCACACGCCCCAGGGCAAGGCTCTGCTGGAGAACTTCCTCTATCGGGTCTGCCGGTGCAAGGGCGACTGGACGCCGGGGAACTTCATCGCTGACGCGGTGCAGCGCATCCGCCGTGAGGTGGGCAAGGGGCACGTGATCTGTGCCCTGTCAGGAGGCGTGGACTCCGCCGTTACGGCGGCCCTGGTGCACAAGGCCGTTGGCGACCAGTTGACATGCATCTTCGTCAACAACGGGCTTCTGCGCCGGGAGGAGCCGGAGCGGGTGCAGGATACCTTCCGGCGGCACCTGCGCATACCCCTGGTGTACGCCGACGCTAGCGAACGCTTCCTCGAGCGCCTCGCCGGCGTTACGGATCCGGAGGAGAAGAGGATGATCGTAGGGGAGACGTTCATCCGGGTGTTCGAGGAGGAGGCGGACAAGCTGGGTACTGTGGACTTCATCGCCCAGGGCACAACCTACCCCGACGTCATAGAGTCTGCGGTCGGCCACAACGCCGCCGCCAAGATCAAGACGCACCACAACGTAGGCGGCCTGCCGAAGGAGATGACCTTCCAACTGGTGGAGCCTCTGCGCTACCTGTTCAAGGACGAGGTCCGGCAGGTAGGTCTCGCCCTGGGGTTGCCCGAGGAGATGGTGTTCCGCCAGCCATTCCCTGGGCCGGGCTTGGCCATTCGCATCATCGGCGAGGTCACCAGGGAGAAGCTGGAGGTGTTGCGCGCCTGCGACTGGATCGTGATGAACGAGATCAAGAACGCGGCGATGTACCGCGATCTCTGGCAGGCCTTCGCCATCCTGACAGGAACCCGCTCCGTCGGGGTGATGGGCGACTACAGGACGTACGGCTGGGTCGTAGCAGTGCGGGCCGTGACAGCCGAGGACGCGATGACGGCCGACTGGGCGCGATTGCCATACGATCTGCTGGCGCGGATATCGAACCGTATAGTCAACGAGGTTCCGTCGGTGAACCGGGTGGTGTACGATATCACCTCCAAGCCGCCAGGAACCATCGAGTGGGAGTGAGAGATGGGCCGAGAGGAGCTTCTGGCGTTAATCCGGATCATAGAGGAGCAATTGGCCTTGGGGCCCAAGGGAGTCGTGCTGGGGTCCTGGACCATCCGGTACGACAAGGAGCGGCGAGCTTTCGCCTTCGATAAGTGCGAGTTCGGCGGGTACTGTGAAGAGCGGCCCGCGGTCGTGGCGCTGGACGGCAGCGTGATGGATCCCGGCGGGCCCATACTTGAAGCGTAGGCCCCTGCGGGGCGGCGTCAGACCTGCGAGGCAGGGCCGGCAGCGGCCGCCTGCCGAGTGTGTTATGCTGTTTACGGTAATAGTTTCGCTCCTGCCCCGGTTGCTCCTGGTTCCCAGATGTCCCGGCTCAGATGGCTGAACCTTTGCCAAATACGAAAGAAAGGAGGCCATCATGAGCTACCAGGACAAGACCCTCACCTGCCAGGACTGCGGCGCGCCCTTCACGTTCTCCCAGGACGACCAGCGCTACCACGCTGAGAAGGGCTACACCAACGAGCCGAAGCGCTGTCCGGCTTGCCGGGCCAACCGGCGCGCCGGCGGCGGCTCGACCTACGGCACCAGCTATCGCAGCTCCCAGCGAGAGATGCACCCGGCCGTTTGCGCCAGGTGTGGCAAGCAGACCCAGGTTCCGTTTCTCCCTCGTGGAGACCGCCCCGTGTACTGCAGCGACTGCTTCAGCAGGCAGCCGGCCACGGCCCGCCGCTACTAGCGTTCAGGCGTGCCAGGGAGAGGCCAGCCAGACGTCTGGTTGGCCTCTCCTTCTTTTTCCGGCTAGGGGGCCAGAGCGAGGGTTATTACGCCTGTTACGATCAAACAGGCGGCAGGGATCCTCAGCCGTCCGGATCCTTCCCCCAGCAGAAGAACGCCGAAGAGGGCGCCGAAAACGATCCCCATCTCTCGCGCTGGGCCGACGTAGCTGACTCTGCTCGTGGTGAGGGCGGTGAGGACCAAGAGATAGGCTCCTGGGATCAGGATCCCCGCTGCTAGGATCGAGCGCGGGCGCTGGCGCCATTCGGTCCGCAACTGGGAGACGCCCTGGCGGAGGGCGAAGGGTACCAGGGTGGCGCTCAGGCCGATCATTCCAAACTCGTTCAACGTCACGGGGGACAGGGCATCCAGGGCGTTCTTGTCCCACAGCGAATAGGCCGCTATAACGCCGCCCGTCAGGAGAGCCGTGCGGCCGGCGGGGCCAAAGGCGTTGCGCAGGGGTTGGGCCAGGTCGGCGAGGGCTCTCGGTTCCAGGTGAACCGCGTATACACCCAACACAATGAGCGCGATCCCGAGACCAGCTTCCGTCGAGACATGCTCATCGAGCAACAGGGCGCCGCCTATGGGAATAAGGGCCAGTCCAACGCCCCGTGACACCGGATACACGACTGAGAGATCGCCCAGCCGGTAGCCGCGTGAGAGAAGCGTGCCGTAGATCGCGTGTAGGACTGCGGTGACCGAGCCGTAGGCCAACTCCCTGGGGCCGAAACCATCACCGACGGCAACGATGACGGCAGGCGGGGCCAAAACCGCGACGGCGATAGCTGTGGCCGAGCCGAGGAAAGCCACCTTACTGATGGCCAGTTTGAGTTGCAGGTTCCAGCTAGCATGGGCCAGGGCCGAGAGTAACACCAGCAGGAAGGCAACCGTCGTCATAAGTGTGGCTTATTGTATGGAGGCGTAGGTAGCAAGGGGAAATGGAAGCGAAACCGGCGCGGCGACTCCATATTGCCCCCGTCGCCGTCAGCGGCGGTCCGTCTTTGGGGGAGGCGACAGAGAGGTAGGGCATCAGGATGGTGGCAAGCTCGCGCCACATCCGGGGCTGGGTGCGGTACGTGGACGTGGACCAGGCCGCTGGGCACCACGATCAGCTGTCAGTGGAACTCCGGCTCGCGGACATAAGGGGGCACGAGGAGTACGCGCACTGGCTGTCCACCCACTACCTGGGCGGTCAACTGGTGGACAGCCTCGATATTCGCTTTGGCGATGACGTCGAGGTGCTCCTCGAGATTGATCCCGAAGGCCGCTACACGAAGAATTCCTTCGTGATGAACTATACGCGGGGGGTTCGATACTCCCTGGCCAAGAACGGCGGCCGCGGTTGGCGGCTGTGGAGACCTTGGCGAAAGGGCTAGTTTCCGACGTGTCATCCTTGACGCCTTAGGGGGTGATTGCTACGATGACACTGCGGGCGATTAGCTCAGTTGGTTAGAGCGCAGCGTTGACATCGCTGAGGTCGGAGGTTCAAGTCCTCCATCGCCCACCATCTGGTGGAAAAAACGTAATCCAAGCACGAAAAGGCGAGGACCGGGACAAGTAGCTCAGGCATCGCAACAGAGAGGCGGGCCATGGCTGAAAGCCCGCCAGCCTGGCGAAAACCACCCGCGAGCCGGCTGTCGAAATCGAGGGTGAGAGTAGGCAGCCCCGGAGGCACCCGTTAGCGGCCCAAGGAGTCCCCCCGCTCGGCGGGGGGAGAAGATGGGTGGAACCACGGACTGACCCTCCGTCCCAACGGCGGAGGGTCTTTCTCTTAACTGGGAGTGCGTATGAGATACGGAGGATCGACAGACCCGGCAAGCGCCGGTTTGGCAAGCGTATTATTGCGGGCATGGATGTGGCTTGTGCCTGTGGCCATCCTGTTGACCTCCGCCATATTCGCCACTGTGGCGGCTCTCGACGGACGGTGGGGGCTTCTCGCCATCATGGTCTTGGTCGGAGTGTTTTTTGGTCTCGGCCTCTTGGTTGTGCACTGGTGGGTGATGTACCGCTTCGGCAGTGCAGCAGGCCAGGCGACCATACGAGAGGGAGGCAAGGATGAAGGATCTTAGAGAGATGTCCAAGGAAGAGCGGTTAGAGCGGATGCGGCATTCGGCGGCGCACATCATGGCGGACGCCGTCATGGAGCTTTTCCCAAGCGCCGAGCTCGGCATAGGCCCCCCTATCGACACCGGCTTCTATTATGACTTCGGGCTGCCCCGGCCTCTGACGACTGACGATCTCCCCATCATTGAGGAGAAAATGCGCCAGCGCATCGCCGCCGACCTCCCCTTCGAGCGGTCCGAGATTTCGAAGGAAGAGGCCAGGCAGCTCTTCGCCAACCAGCCTTACAAACTGGAGCTCATCGATGAGATTCCCGGCGACACGGTGAGCCTGTACCGGCACGGCAACTTCGTGGATCTATGCCAGGGGCCGCACGTGGAGCGTACGAGCCAGGTGCCAGAGTTCAAGCTGATGAACGTCGCCGGCGCCTACTGGCGCGGCAGCGAAAAGAATCCGATGCTCCAGCGCATTTACGGCGCCCTCTTCGAGTCGCGGGAGGAGTTGGAGTCCTACCTCCAGCGCATTGAAGAGGCGCTCCGGCGTGACCACCGGCGGCTGGGCCGCGAGCTTGACCTGTTCTCCTTTCACGAGGAGTTTGGCCCCGGTCTCGTCTACTGGCACCCGAAGGGCGGCAGGGTGCGCACCATCGTGGAGGACTTCTGGCGGCGTGAGCACTACCGCGCCGGCTACGACATCGTCTACTCCCCCCACGTCGGCAAGTCGACCCTCTGGGAGACCAGCGGGCACCTCAACTTCTACAGCGAGAACATGTACTCTCCCATGGACGTCGACGGGCAAGACTATTATGTCAAGCCCATGAACTGCCCTTTCCACATCCAGATCTACAAGAGCTCGCTGCGCAGTTATCGGGAGCTGCCGATGCGTCTGGCGGAACTAGGGACTGTTTACCGCTATGAGCGGTCGGGCGTCTTGCATGGCCTGCTGCGGGTACGAGGGTTCACGCAAGACGACGCGCATATCTTCTGCCGGCCGGATCAGGTGCGGGCAGAGATCGAAGGGTGTGTGCAGTTCATGCGCTTCTTCCTGGGGTCGTTCGGATTCGACAACTTCCACGTATATCTTTCCACCAGGGACGAAAAGGGGAAATATGCGGGCTCGCTGGAAGACTGGGATATGGCCACAGGGGTGCTGCGGGACGTCATCGAGGCTCACGGGTTGCCCTACGACATCGATGAAGGCGGCGCCGTCTTCTACGGGCCGAAGATCGACGTTAAGCTGGTAGACACTTTGGGGCGCGAATGGCAGTGCACTACCATCCAGTTCGACTTCAACCTGCCGGAGCGGTTCGACATCACGTATGTCGGCGAGGACGGCCGCGAACACCGGCCCTACATGGTCCACCGTGCGCTCCTAGGCTCTATCGAGCGTTTCTTCGGGGTGCTTATCGAACATTACGCTGGGGCTTTTCCGCTGTGGCTGGCGCCGGTGCAGGCGGTGGTCATTCCGATAGCAGACCGGCACCTAGAATACGCCCGGAAGGTGGCGGGGGCGTTGCGGGACGCTGGATTCCGCGTAGAGGTAGACGACCGAGGCGAGAGGATGCAAGCCAAGATTCGGGATGCTCAATTGCAGAAGGTGCCCTATATGCTGGTCGTCGGTGACCGGGAGGCTGAGGCAGGAACGGCGGCCGTAAGGCTGCGCAACGGCCAGGATCTGAAGGCGCTACCCTTGGACCAGATCATCGCGCGTATGGAATCGGAGGCCGCGGCGCGGGTATGAGGCCAGCGCGGGCGAAGTTAACCAAACAAAGGTGACGCGCGTTTGATGGATCGAAGCCAGTGTGCTAAGATAACGCTAATCGTGGCGCCAAGCTTACTGAAGAGGGCCTAACCTATTCTCCGAGAGCTTCGGACTAACGAACGGATCCGGGCCAGAGAGGTCCGTCTCATAGGGGCGAACGGAGAGAACGTCGGGGTGGTACCCTTCCTGGAGGCTATGGCGCGCGCCCGTGAGGCCGGCCTCGATCTCGTCGAAGTCGATGCCAACGCCGTTCCGCCCGTGTGCCGCTTGTTGGATTACGGTAAGTGGCGGTACGAGCAGGCCAAGAAGGAGCGCGAGGGCCGCAAACATCAGCGCGGAACCATGATCCACGAGGTGCGAATGCGGCCGCGCACCGGGCAACACGATATCGACTTGAAGGTGCGCACGGCAGAGCGCTTGCTCGCCGATGGCGACAAGGTTAAGCTATCGGTGATGTTCCGTGGCCGGGAGATCTCCCACCCTGAAGTGGGCCGGGAGGTGTTGGAACGGGCGTTGGAGCGGCTGAGGGAGGTGGCCAACGTCGAGAAGCCGCCGGGCATGGAAGGGAGGTTCCTAACAGTGATCCTCACGCCCATGACCAAGAAGGCGACCAGGCCAGCCCGCAGCCAATCACAGGGGATTGAGGAAGCCGTTGGGTAAGTACAAGATAAAGACGCATTCGGGTGCCAAGAAGCGCTTCTACGTTACCGGGAGCGGTAAGGTCTTGCGCCGCAAGTGCAACGTGAACAACTTCCGGCGCAAGAAGCGTGGGGAGACGTTGCGCCTCCTATCCGGCAAGCTAGCCGTTAGCCCTGGGACCGTGAGGCGCCTGCGGCGGCTGATGCCGTACGCTTAGTCAGCGGGAGAGATAACGATGCCTCGAGTCAAGGGCGGTGTGGTGACGCGCCGCCGTCACAAGAAGATCATCAAGTTAGCCAAGGGGCACCGCGGTGTGCGCCACAAGCTGTTCCGGCGTGCCAATGAGTCGGTCATGCACGCCCTCCGCTACGCCTACGAGCATCGCCGCGACCGTAAGGGCGATTTCCGTCGCTTGTGGATCCAGCGCATCAACGCGGCCGCCCGCCTGCACGGGTTGAGCTACTCTCGCCTCATGGACGGGCTGAACAAGGCCGGGGTCCAGATCGATCGCAAGATCCTGGCTGATCTGGCGGTGCGGGATCAGGTGGCCTTCGGCCAGATAGTGGCCGCTGCCAAGGGGTCTCTTGGCTCCTGACCTTTCGTAGCTCGCCAGAAGGGGAGGCTCAATGAGGCCTCCCCTTTAGTTTTCCAGCGAGGGCCTCAGCATCAAGAGGCCCGCAATTCCGCGTTCAATTCTTGCCGCAGCCGGGCGATGATGCGCTCCCTTTCCTTGCGCACGTCCTTGTCTTGTAGGGTCCTCTTTTCCGAACCGAAGGAGATGGAAAAGGCGATGGACTTGCGGCCTGGAGGGACGGGCGGACCGGTGTACACATCGAAAATCGAAGCAGAGCGCACGAGGGAGAAGCCGCGGATGATCTCCAGCGCTCGGGCGGCGGGCACGTTTTCGTCCACCACGATGGCCAGGTCTTGTTCTACGGAAGGGTAGGCTGGAACCGGCCTGAAGTAGACCACCGGTGGTACGGCGGGGAGGAGCGCTTCCAGATCGATCTCGAACATAGCTACGTCGTGCTCTATGTCGAAAGCCGCCGCCACCCTCGGGTCCACCTGCCCCACAGTGCCGACCCGGCGGCCATCCAGGGTGATAGCAGCGGTGCGGCCGGGAAGGAAGGCGAACTCGGTGGCAGGCTCGAAGGTGGCCACGACGTGGAGGTCGGCGAAGAGCCGCTCGACGTACGATTTCGCGTCGTAGAATCCGGCAGGCTCACCGGTAGGTTGGCCCCAGCGATCCGGTTTCCGTCCGCTAACGATGCCGCAGACCATCTCGAGCTCATGGGGCAAGTCGTCCGGCCGAGGGAGGTAGACGCGCGCTGCCTCGAACAGAGCGATAAGGCCAGGGTTGCCGGGCGCGTTACTAGCCAGCGTCTTAAGGAGGGAATGGCGCAAGGTCACGCGCAGGTATTCGAAGTCGCGGCTCATGGGGTTGGCAACGCGGAGAGGCGGCGCGGCCGAGAGGGCCGCTGGGTCGGCCACCTTGCGGAGGCTTTCCAAATCGGTAAGAGAGTAGGTGATGACTTCCTGCATGCCCGAGGCCGCCAGGATATCGCGCACTCTCTCCCTCAGGTCCCTGACCGGCTGCGCCTCTGCCCGCGGGATCTCTCCCCTCAGCATCCGCGTGGGCAGCTGGTCGTAGCCGATTATCCGCGCCACCTCTTCGATGACGTCGTCGGCGATGGTCACGTCGGTACGCCAGTACGGAACGCGGACGACGTAACGGTCCGGCGGAACCCAGCGGCATCCGAAGCCGAGCCCTTGCAGCACCTGGCGCACCTGCGCCACGGGCAGCGCTGTCCCCAAGACCCGGTGGAGGCGCTCCTGAGTGAGGGTGATACGAAGGTCCTTGGTCTTCCCGGGCGCCACGTCGATTAGGCCCTGCGCGGCGCGGCCACCGCACAGCTCCACCATCAGCTTCACCGCCCGCTGGGCTGCGATGACGGGCAGATGGCGGCTGAGACCCTTTTCGAACCTTATCGAGGCGTCGGTGCGCACCTTGAGGGCCTGGCTGGTGCGCCTGATGCTGGGGCCATGGAAGTTGGCAGACTCCAACAGAACCGTGGTGGTCTCTGGGCCTACCTCGCTGTTGGCGCCTCCCATGACGCCGGCCACAGCCACTGCCTCCTCGGCGTCTGCGATCACCAGCATGTCTGGCGAAAGTTCGTGCTTGCTTCCGTCCAGGAGGGTAAGGGTCTCCCCCGCGAAGGCGCGGCGCACGACGATCTTGCGCTTCCTTAGCTTCTTCAAATCGAAGGCGTGGAGGGGTTGGCCCATCTCTAGCATGACGTAGTTCGTTATGTCGACTACGTTGTTGATGGGGCGCATACCCGCTGCGATGAGGCGCTCCTGGAGCCAGGCGGGGGACTCCCCTATCTTTACGTCCTCGATGACGGCGGCCACGTAGCGAGGGCAAAGGTCGCGGGCTTGGATCTCAACGCTAGCTGCCTTGTCCACTGGTGGGCCCGATGCCTGGTACTCGATGGAAGGGTCTCGCACGGTCTGGCCGGTGAGAGCGGCGACCTCTCTGGCGACCCCCAGGATGGAAAGGAGATCCGGCCGGTTGGGCGTCAGATCGAGGTCGAAGATGGTCTCCCCGAGGACGGTAGAGAGGGGCGCGCCCACGGGAGCGGCATCGGATAGCACCAGGATCCCCTCGTGGTTCTCCGAGAGGCCCAGCTCCTTTTCTGAGCAGACCATGCCTGCCGACTCGATGCCCCGGATCACGGCGGGCTTTAGGACGGCGGGCTTGCCGGTATGCCCATCGATGAGGCGGGCACCGACGGAGGCAAAGGCGACCTTCTGTCCCGCAGCCACGTTGGGCGCCCCACAGACCACGGTGTGTTGTTCGCCGCCACCCAGATCGACGGTAGCCAGGCTGAGGCGGTCGGCGTTGGGGTGTTTCCGGACATCGACCACGCGGGCCACGCGGATCTTGTCCCATTCGCCTCCGGTAGTGATGATCTCGCCGACCTCGACCCCCGCAGTGGTCAAGCGCCGGGCCAGCTCTTCCGGCGGCAGGGTTACGTCGACGTACTCGGAGAGCCAACGCAGCGGTACGCGCACTAGCGGGGCCTCCCCTCGTAACTAGAATTGCTGAAGAAATCGGAGGTCATTGGCGTAGAAATAGCGGATGTCGTCCACCCCGTGCCGCAGCATGGCGATCCGTTCGATGCCGAGCCCGAAGGCGAACCCGGTGTATCGTTCGGATCCGTAGCCAGCGTTGTCGAGAATCTCGGGGTGAACCATGCCGGCGCCCAAGATCTCTATCCAGCCCGTCCTGCCGCAGGTACGGCAGCCCTCGCCCTTGCAAAGGAAGCAATCGATGCGCAGCTCCATGCCGGGTTCGACGAAGGGGAAGTAGTCGCAGCGGAAGGCCACCTTGCGCTCGTGACCGAAGATTCGGCGGGCGAATTCAGCCAGCGTGCCCTTGAGGTCAGCCAGGCTGATGCCCTCGTCCACGGCCAATCCCTCGACCTGGGTCATCATCCATTCGTGAGTGGGGTCCGTGGCCTCGAACCGGTAGCATTTTCCCGGCACGACTACCCGGATAGGGGGCTGGGTGCGCTCCATAACCCTCACTTGATTGGGCGAGGTGTGGGTACGCAAGAGCATGGGCCGCTGACCATCGCGAAGGTAGTCGATCCAGAGGGTGTCCCACATATCCCGGGCGGGATGGTCGGCCGGGATGCGCAGCGCCTCGAAGTTGTAACGATCCCACTCCACCTCTGGGCCCTCCACGACCTGGAATCCCATGCTCACGAAGGCCTGGAGGACATCGCGCAGGGTTTGGGTTATGGGATGGAGGCGGCCGTGGGGCAGCGGCAGGCCGGGGAGGGTGACGTCAAGCTGCCCGGTCTCGATGGTCTTGGCCACCTGGGCCTCCTCCAACTCTTGGCGTCGGCGCTGGTAGGCTGCTTCGAGGCGTTCTTTCGCAGCATTGGCCTCAGCGCCCACCTGGCGCCGCTCTTCCAAAGGCAGCGAAGAGAGGCCTCGCAAGATAAGGGTGAGGCGCCCGCGGCGGCCAAGGTAGGATACACGCCACGTCTCAAGGGCCTCGAGGCTGGCGGTGTTCGTCAGGTCTCGCAGGGCGGCTGTCTCGATGTTACGGACGTCGTCGATTTGCGAAGTCATGGGCATATGATGGCAAGTGGGCGGGGCCGTCGGCTATTATAGGCCCCGTCATGAGCCAGGGGCAACGCTACCTGGCCGTTCGGTAGCTCCTGGTTGACAGGCCGCGGGCGTGCGGTAAGATTTGGCTTACGCAACCGGCCGCTTAAGGCGAAGGAGGTCTGAACGATAATGCGAGCCTACGTTCTGATCGAGTCAGCGGTGGGGAAGGCGAATGCCGTGGCGGAAGGGGTGAGGAAGCTCAGTTTTGCGGACGCGTCGGTGTTATCGGTGGACGCAGTGACCGGTCCGTTCGATGTCATCGCTCTGCTGGAATCGGATGACCTGGACAAACTGGGCCGCGCGATAACTGACGGCATCCAGCAGGTAGAGGGCGTGCAGCGCACGACGACCTGCCTGGTGGTGCGCCTCGGGTAATTCCCTGCCGGGCTGCTAGGGGCGCCCGCCTGCCTACGGGTGCTACAATGGTGGCGCACGCGAAGCCGCTGGCCTCTGTGCCGCAGAGGCCAGGGTGTACGCCCAGCTAGAAGGAGGTTCCCCTTGGCTTTCTGGCGCCTCGAAGAGATGACCTGGCCTGAGGTGCGCCGGGAGATAGCTGCGGGCAGGGATACCGTGGTGGTGCCGTTCGGCGCTGTCGAGCAGCACGGCCCCCATCTGCCGTTGGGTACGGACGCCATCTTCGGTGATGAGGTGGGGCAACTCGTGGCGGACCGGTTGGGTGCCTTCCTGGCCCCAACGGTGCGAGTCGGCTGCTCGAGCCATCATCTTACGTTCGCTGGCACCATGAGCCTCGAGGAGGAAACGTTCTACCAGGTGGTAGGGGATATCGTGAGGGCCTTGGCCCGTCACGGATTCCGCCGGTTGGTCCTTCTGCCCACGCACGGCGGGAATTTTCGGCCCCTGGGCGAGGCTGTGAGGAGAATCGGCTCGGTGGAAGGCGCGCGCGTGATCACTTTCCCGGACGTCTCCTTTCTTATGGCCGCCATTTTGCCTGTGGCCTCTTCTCTGGGCGTGACGCCGGCGGAGGGCGGAGTTCATGCTGGCGAGTGGGAGACATCGATGATGTTGGCGCTTCGGCCGGAGCTGGTCAAGATGGATGAGGCGGAGCCCGGCTACACCGGAGATCTCATGAGTGGCGTCCAGAAGTTCTTCGAGGAAGGCGTCCAGGCAGTCTCGGACAATGGCATCTTTGGCGACCCTCGCCGCGCATCTGCCGAGGCGGGACGTCGGTACGTGGATCAGATAGTGGACGCGGTGGTGAGAGCGATCGAGGCTTCGTCCTAGGCGTTAGCGGGAGGCTGGTGCAGGGTGATCAGTGTTGAGGAAGCGCTGGAAAGAGTTCTCAGTTACGTAGACGTCCTGCCAGCGGAGGAAAAGCCCCTCTTGGATGCCCTGGGGCAGGTGCTGGACGAGGACATCATCGCCAGCTTCGACGTGCCGCCCCGAGATAACACGGCGATGGACGGCTACGCGGTGCGCGCTCAGGATACGGCTGGAGCCAGCCCTGAGGCGCCCCGCGAGCTTAGGGTCATCGGCGAGGTGGCCGCGGGATACGTGTTCGAGGGCACGGTAGGCCCCGGAGAAGCGGTACGGATCATGACGGGCGCCCCGGTGCCTGACGGATGCGACGCCATCGTTCCCTTCGAGGAGACCGATGAGCCGTTCCAGAAAGCGCCCGAGGGGGCACGAAGGTTGTCGGCTACGGTAAAGGTGCTAAAGGAAGCGAAACCAGGGGCCAACATCCGGCGAGCGGGCGAGGACCTGCGGGCAGGCACGGTTGTGGTACGCCGAGGGACCGTGCTGCGCCCCTCCGAGATCGGAGTCATCGCCTCCACGGGCAAGGCTACGGTGCGGGTGATCCGGCGGCCGGTCGTGGCTGTGCTATCGACGGGGGACGAGCTTGTGGAGGTGGGCCGCGAACGCAGTGGCGTACAGATCTACGACAGCAACGCCTACAGCGTGGGATCCCTGGTGCTCCGGTACGGGGGCATCCCGAAGCTGTTGGGCATCGCCAGGGACACCGTCGAGGCGCTTACAGCGAAGATCAAGGAGGGGTTGAGCGCCGATATGCTCATCACCTCGGCGGGCGTCTCCCGGGGGGACTACGACGTGGTGAAGGAGGTCCTGGCCCGGGAGGGGGAGATCGCATTCTGGACTGTCGCTATGAAGCCGGGAAAGCCCCTCGCCTTCGGCTGTTTCCAAAGCGACGGGCGGCGCATCCCGCACATCGGGCTACCGGGGAACCCGGTGAGCTCGATGGTGGCCTTCGAGCTGTTCGGGCGGCCGGCAATGCTGAAGATGATGGGCAAGACCGATTGGCGGCGGCCGATGCTCAAGGCGATCGCCGAGGATCGCATAGTGAACCGCAACGATCCGAGGGTCTTCTTCGCGCGATGCATCGTGCGCGAGCGGGAGGGGCGGTACTACGCGTCCCTCACAGGCGAGCAAGGGTCTGGCATGCTGACGTCGATGATGCGGGCCAATGCCCTCACCGTCATCCCTCCCGAGGTGGACGTGGTCGAACCGGGCGAAGAGATCGACGTGCTTATGTTGGATTGGAGCCGGGGCGAAGAGTGGGGCTCTTATCTAGGGACGAGCTAGAGTCTGGAAATACCGGCGGCGTGCTGGACCAGCACCCTGTTCTAGAAGCCGCCGGCGATGCTGCCGAAGGCCCCGCTTATGGCCAGACCCAAGGCTGTTACTGCCGCCACGCAAACGATGGCGATGAAAGCCGCGATCAGCGCATACTCCGCCAGGGCTTGACCCTCTTCGATATCTGACCGCTGTATGAGCTTGATCATCCGTTCCCTCATTGGCCGCTCCTTCTGGCCTGTTGTCCTCGATCCTAGTGGTTAGACGCATGGAGCCGCCGGACTGCACCTGCTGGAAGGTGAACGTTAGGGGAAAAGGTCGTGCCTACCGGTGGTGAAAGTGCAAGGTGATCTCCTGCTCTTGGCGCACGTCGACGGCCACAGCGAGGGTCCCATCGGCTCGCACCGTGGCTTCGCAGCCGGTGGGCTCGATGTGCTGGAGATCCCACTCAGGAGGGACGTGGAAGTACAGATTCCCCCGTTTTCTGGCCACAGGCCGCAGCCGTAAACGAAGCGCCGGGGATTCCCACCGTTCTCCTTCCACCTCAAGGGCGCCTTGGAGGAGATGGAGGGAGGTGCCGACGATCTGCGGCCTGCCCTCCATCCGCCGCAGGGCGAGGAGCTTGCACCCGTGGGCTGGGATGGTGAAGCTGATGGCGCCGGAGCGGGGCCCTAGGTACGTGTCTTCCCAGACGTCGAACGTGTGCATGGGCTCATCGGGAAGGGGCGCTTGTACCTCAGCCGGGGCATCGGCCCAGTTGAAGACACCCAAAAGTTGGTGAGAGGCGCAGTCCAATTGAAAAAGGGATGGCGTGGGAGACTCGAAGAGATCGAGGGGAATGGCGGACCGGCCAAAGGGGGGCAACATCATCGACAGCAGGGCTTGTCGCTCCGGCGAGAGGCGCATCAAGTTATCGCTGTCAAGAACCATGCCACCGCTCAGGGCGATGACGCTGGCAAGGCTGCGCACCTCGTCGATGGTGAGGGCGGTCTCGGAGTCGCGGGCCAGCATGCAGTCCGGATCATTGAGCCATAGGCGGTTGTGCATCCAGAAGCGACCCATGATGTTCCGGATGCCGTTCATAGTCGACACGAGGCTCAGCTCGCTGCGGCCCTTTTCCCGTGGGGGTTCCGCCGGGTACCAGAAGGGGGCCACATCGGGCCCGATGCGGGTCCCATTGACGATACCGATGCTGGGGCCCATGGGATTGCCGCAGCCCAGAATGAACCTGTCGCCGGCAAGGCCGCGGATGAGCTCCATCGCCTGCCGGTACGCCTGCGCCCGGGTGACGGTCCTGTCGTACCTGATGCCGTCGACGGCGCCGGCGTACAGGAAGTCGATCTTGATGTAGTCGTATCCCCAGTCGTCGAAGATGGTGGCGAACACCTGGCGCAGCCACTGCAAGACATCCGGGCGGGTGAGGTCCATGGCGTAGCACTCCTGGCCCCAGTTCACCATCGCCACGTATGGGCGCCCTGGGCTGTACTGGACGGCCCAATCAGGATGGTCTTTCCAGAGCCGTGAGTTGGCCCCGATCATGAACGGAGCCAGCCAGATTCCCGCCTTGAAACCGCGGTCGTGGATCTGATCGGCTAGCCACTTCATGCCGCGAGGGAATTTCTCGTTGGGGGTTAGCCAATCGCCGATGCCGGCCTGGTAGCCGTCGTCGATCTGGACGTACTCTACGGGGAGTTCGTCCCGGTGCCAGCGAAGGAACTCCAGGTTGGCCAGGATCGCCTCCTCGCTAACGCCCTGCCAGTAGTAGTACCAAGAACACCAGCCGGTAACGGGTCGCGGCCATGGCTTCGCTCCCATCTCCGCGGCCAGAACGTCGCCGTACATCTGCATGGCAGCTAGGGCGTCGTCGCCCAAGTGCAGGAGCAGCTTCTCGGATTCCAAGCGGCCGTCCGGCGGGACCGGCACGCCGTCGGCATAGGACGCGGCCGTAAGTGTTGGCCCGTCTATATCCAGCCACACCTGGGAGAACTGCCGGCCGGTGGTTACGAAGCCGGCGAGTAAGGAGCGGGCGCCCTCGGGGTCCTTGATGGTGGCCATCATCTCGGCCAAGAAGCGTCCGGGACGCTGCGGTGGTTGAGTGCTGGGGCCGATCACTGGGGGAGACCAGTAGAGGTCCTCGCCAGAACACGGGAGAACCAGGGCCGGCGTCCAGTTCTGCCAGCCCTCCTTATAGATCTTCCACCCGCCAGCCGGGCCGCCGAGGTTGATGGCGGCGCCGTCAATAGGATGGAACGCCTGTACTGCCAGAGGGGCCTCAGCGCCGTTCTCCAGACTCAGGTTGAGCACGACGAAGGGCCGCTCCTCGTACAGGGTCGTCTGGAGGATCAGGGGCGATCCCTCGTACGTGAACTCCACAGCGATGCCGGCGCCCCACTGGCCCGACACCTCTGATGTTCGCCAGGCGGAGAGGGCTCCGCCCCGCGTAGTAGAGGCGGCTCCGTCTCCCAGAACCATGCTGGCGGCGGCTTCGGTCAGGTAACGCCAATCGGACGGCTCGTGTATGAGGGAGAACGTGCCTCGATGGGTGTGGAGCTCGAACCGCACGGTTCCGTTGCTGATGGTGATTTCGGTACCCGTTTCTACGACCCTTACGTTAGACATAGGTGATGGTAAGTCCCTCCTCCGCTTCACAGATGTAGATATCGGGTGACCAACCGGTCGCCTTGGCGTACTCGTCCGCCACAAGTGTGCGGAACTCCTCGATGCCGGCTGGGCGCAACAAGTTCACAGTGCAGCCGCCGAAACCGGCGCCCGTGAGGCGCGCCCCAAGGACTGCTGGCAGGCGGCGGGCTAGATCGACCAAGAGGTCAAGCTCCGGACAAGAGACCTCGAAGTCTTGCCGAAGGCTCTCATGGGACTCCCAAAGCAGAGCACCTAGGGCTGCCGGATCATCGCGCCGCATGGCCTCCACGGCCGCGAGGACTCGAGCGTTCTCGCTGACGACGTGTCTGGCGCGGCGATAGAGGACGGGCGGCAAGACGTCGCGGGCGCCCTCGAGCTGACCGCAGGGCAGGTCCCGCAAGGAAGACACTCCCAGCCTGCGGGCCGCCTCGGCGCACTCCTCGCGGCGGCGATTGTACTCGGTGCTCGCCAGGCGCCGCGGCACCTTCGAGTCCACGATGGCGATGGTGACATCGCCGGGCATCGGAACCGCCCGGGTTTCCAGCGTCCGGCAGTCGATGAGAAGGGCGCTGCCCCTTTGGGCCAAAGCGGCGGCCATCTGGTCCATGATGCCGCAGCGCACGCCCACGAACTCGTTCTCAGCCTTCTGACAGAGAAGCGCCATGTCCTGGCGGCCGATCTCGCGGCCTGCCACAGCCGCTATGGCTCCGGCCACAGCGACCTCTAGTGCAGCCGAGGAGGAGAGACCCGCGCCCTGGGGGACGTCCCCAGTGAGTAGCATATGGACGCCAGGGAGAGGGCCCGCCGCTCGGCCGAGGGCCCAGCAGACGCCACGGACATAGTTGCGCCAGGATTGACCCGGCAGGCGACCTGGGGAGGCGGCATCGAACTCGTCAGTCTCTTGGTAGTCCAGAGAGCGGGCCCTAATGGCCGGGCGGGCCGGGTTCGGCGCGGCTGCTGCGCGGACCTTGAGCCCGATGGCTACCGGCAATACAAAGCCCTCGTTATAGTCGGTGTGCTCGCCGATGAGATTGACGCGCCCGGGGGCCTCCGCGATAACGGCGGGCCGGAGGCCATAGGTGGCCTTGAAGGCGTCGATGAGACCGCTGTAGCGCGTGCCCATTGGGGTCAGTATAGGGGGCCTGGCGACGCTAGGATAGGGCGTCACACGTTGTCAGGCCACGAGCAGGAACGATATCATTGAGACTCGACATGGGAGGCAAAGCGCTCGAGGGGCTGCGCGTGGTGGAGCTCAACACCACCGGCGCGGCATCCTATGCGGCGAAGCTGATGGCGGATCTGGGCGCCGAGGCCATCAAGGTGGAGCCCCTGGAAGGCGACCCGGACCGGAGGCTAGGCCCGTTCCCGGGCGGCGAGCCCCACCCGGAGAAGAGCGGCACCTTTCTGTACCTGAACTGCAATAAGCGAGGCATCGCCCTCGATATCTCGCACTTGGACGGGCGCCAGGTGCTGCAGCGCCTGGTGGAATCGGCGGACGTGCTGGTGCACGACTATGCGCCCTCCGAGGCTGATGCGCTGGGTCTCAGATACGAGGACCTCAGAAGAGCCAATGAGCGGCTTATCATGGCCAGTATCAGTCCGTTTGGGGAAAGCGGCCCGTACCGGGACTACAAGGCCTACGACCTAACGATCTCCTGTGCCGGAGGCTGGACGTTCATTAACGGGCAGCCGGGGGGTGACCACAACCTGCCTCCCCTACGGACGTTCGGGAGGCAGACGGCGTACCAGGCGGCGCTGAACGCGGCGGTGGCCACTATGGGTGCGCTATTCGCCCGGTTGCGATCTGGCCGGGGACAGCACATCGAGGTCTCTGCCCAGGAATGCATAACCGCCATGTTGGAACTGAGTTTCGAGTTCTGGCCCTACATGCACGTGCCCGTGATGCGCTGGGGCCAACGTCCCGTGCAGCCCATCGACTTCTTCCAGTGCAAGGATGGAGGATGGATATTTGTCCTCTGCCTGGAAGATCACCAGTGGCAAGCCTTCGTAGATATGATGGGCAACCCGGAATGGGCCGGCTGGGAGGTGTTCGCCAGCATCTTCGCAAGGGCGGCGAACTGGGATGTGTTACGGCCCCTCATCGAAGAGTGGGTAGCCCAGTGGACGGTACAAGACCTATACCACGCGGCCCAGGCCCGGCGGATTCCCTTCGCTCCGGTCTCGACTATGGCCGACCTCTTGAACTCCGAACATTTGAAGGCGCGGGGGTTCTTCGTCGAAGTGGCGCACCCTGTGGCCGGCACCTTCAAGTACCCGGGAGCCCCCTACAAGTTGACCGCAACCCCTTGGGAGATACGATCGCCCGCGCCCGTGCTGGGCCAACACACCGACGATATCCTCTCCGAGCTCGGCTTCTCTAAGACCGAGATCCAAAGCCTTCGAGAGAGGGGAGTGGCCTCGTGAACGGGCCGTTAACGGGCATCCGCGTTTGCGATTTCACCTGGGTTTGGGCAGGGCCATTCTGCACCCTTCAGCTAGCTCATATGGGCGCAGAGGTGATCCGGATCGAGTCGGCGCGCCGCATCTGCATCCTCAGAAACCTGCCTCCGTGGGCGGAAGGCCAGCCTGGAATCAACAGGTCAGGTTATTTCAACCAGTATAACCAAGGCAAGAAGAGCATCACGCTGGATCTCTCCAAGCCTGAAGGGGTGCAACTGGCGAAGCGGCTCGTAGCCATAAGCGACGTGGCGGCGGAGAACTTCGCGGCCGGCGTCATCGATCGCCTCGGTTTGGGATACGAAGCGCTACGAGAGGTAAAGCCGGACATTATCATGATCAGTATGTCCGGTTACGGGCGCACGGGGCCGGAGGCGGGTTACGTGTCCTACGGGCCGGCGCAGGTCCCGCTGTCCGGTCTATCGTCTCTCACCGGGTATGCCGGCTGGCCGCCGATGCACGTGGGGATATCGTACGGGGACCCGACGGCTGGCCTGCACGCCGCCTTCGCCCTCCTCGCCGCCCTGCTGTACCGCGAGCGCACCGGCGAGGGGCAGTACATCGACATGTCGCAATGGGAATCGACGATGGTGGTGATCGGGGAGGGGATCATGGATTACACGATGAACGGGACGCAGCCGCCGCGGATGGGGAACCGTGTTCCACACATGGCGCCGCATGGGGTGTTCCGGTGCGCTGGAGAAGACCGGTGGGTCAGCATCGCCTGCGGTAGCGACGCGGAGTTCGAAGCGCTGGCCCGCGTGATAGGCCATCCCGAGTTGGCCTCTGACCCCCGCTTCCGCACGTTGGCAGACCGCAAGGCCCACGAGGATGAACTTGAGTCGATAGTGGAGGCCTGGACATCGGCTCGTGACCCCTTTGAAGTCACACGGCTTCTCCAGGCGGCTCGGGTCGCGGCCTTTCCTCCCCTAATGAATCGGGAGCTAGCGGAGGATCCACACCTGAACCAGCGCGGCTTCTTCGTCGAAAAGGAGCATCCCGAGGTGGGGGTCCGTCAACACGTCGGCATCCCGTGGCGGATGTCGGAAACCCCTTGCCAAGTTACGCGGGCAGCCCCAGTGCTGGGCCAAGACAACGATTACGTATATGGGGAGCTTCTCGGCCTCTCCAGTGCTCAGATAGCCGATCTGAAGGCGCGAGAGGTGATCTGCTGACCTTATCCAGGCCGGCCACGTTGACCGCGGCGGCCGGCGGTGCTACTTTCCCCAAGGGGGCGTTCCATAGCATGAAAAAGGATGAACGGCAACTCGCAAAGTAAACTTGCCCCATCGAGGGTGGAAAAGCGCACGCGAAAGGGACCCAGGACTCGGCAACAGATCCTGGACGCCTCCCTCCGCCTGTTCTCCAAGAAGGGGTTTGCGCGCACCACGGTGCGCGACATCGCGCAACAGGCCGGGATCACGGACGCTGCCATCTATTACCACTTTCAGTCCAAGAGGGAGCTGCTGGAAGCGCTGGTGGAGGAGCGTGGCTTCGTCCACAGCCTCCAGAACCTGGAGCGGCTAGCGGCTGATTTCCCTCTGCAGCAGACGATGCTGTGGATGGCGAGGGGTGCCATCAACATCATGGACGCCAATCGGGACTTCTTGCGCCTGATCATCATGGAAGGTCTGGGTGGGGATACGGCAGCGGTGGAGCAGTACCACCGGCTGCTCAACATGTGGGAGAGCGCCCTGGGGTCCGTGCTGCAAAGATACGAGGACAAGGGCCTGTTAGCGAAGAACTCCACCGGCACCATGGCCAGGCAGATCATCTACGTCATCATGATGGCCTTTCAGGATGCGCTCCTCGGCCGGCACGTCTCTACCAGCGCCTCGGCGGAGGAAAGGCAAAACGCTCTGGCCAGCTTCGTGGCGGCGGCCCTGGAACGCATCCTCGGATCCGGAGAGCGGAAGTAGAGCCCGGCGGCTTCAGGGTGAAGCGGCTCCGCATCGGTCTCATCGGCTGCGGCTTCATCGGCCGCTTTCACTCGGCTGCCATACGGAACTTGATCCGCCTGGGGCTAGTGGATGCCGAGTACGCGGCTGTCTGCGATCAGGACGAGGGCCGGGCCCGGGCCTTCGCCGATACGGCCGGCGTACCGTGGGTGAGCACCGACGCCAGCGAGATCATCGATTCGCCGGACATAGACGTCGTCTTCATCTGCGTGCCGACGGCGGGCCACAAGCCGTTGGTCCTGCGGGCGGCGGAGCGTGGGAAGCATGTCTTTTGCGAGAAGCCCCTGGCTACCAATCTCGCAGACGTGGAGGAGATGGTAGCTGCGGTGGAGAAGGCGGGCGTCAAGTCTGGCGTCGGGCTGGTGCTCCGCCATTCGCCGATCCTCAACGTCCTCAAGTCGCAGACTGAGGATCCCACCCTGGGGCGCTTGATGGCCATCGTCTTCCGGGACGACCAGTTCTTCCCCATCCAGGGCCACTACGCCAGTGACTGGAGGAAGGACCGGCGGCAGGCCGGGGCCGGGACGCTGCTGGAGCACTCGATCCACGACGTGGACGTGCTGCGTTGGCTGGGAGGAGACGTGCGGAGGGTGCGGGGGCTGGTGCGCAACTTCGCGGGGCACGAGGGGGTGGAGGACCTGGCTGTGGCCACCCTGGAGTTCGAGGATGGGGCCACTGCGCAGCTCTCATCTATCTGGCACAACGTTCTGGGGCGGCCATCCACCCGCCGGCTGGAGCTCTTTTACGAGAACGGGGTCTTCTTTCTGGACAACGACTTTCTTGGGCCCATCTATCTCCAGACCCATGCCCGCGCCGCAGAAGTGATTTCGGAGGATGAGGTGCGAACCCGCTATCTGAGATCGCTGGGCCTGGACGAGCCATCCCTGGCTGAGGGGCTACGCTACTCCTTGGAACAGTTCTTCTTTTTGAGGGCGGTGGCAACGGACGAGCCGCCGTTTCCGGACTTCCGGGTGGCCTTGGAGGCGCACAAGGTGGTGGACGCTATCTACCGGTCGGCGGCGCTCGGAGGCGAAGCGATAGACCTGCGCTGAGGGTCTCCCCTCAGTCCCAGAGAAAGACCCTGGCAGGCGCGCCCTCGGCGCCAACTACGTTAAGGGGCGCGCAGATCATGTGGTAGCGTCCCTGGGGAACGCGTCGCAGATCCAAACCTTCCACCACC
>DAOUAG010000106.1:0-4905 GCA_034433815.1 Dehalococcoidia bacterium
GCTAGGGTCCAACAACCCGGCCAACACCGTGAAGGCAACCATTCTGGCCCTCTCCAAGCTGCGCTCGCCGGATGAAATCCTGAGGCAGCGGAGGGCGTTGTCACCGGAGGCGTCCCTTGGCGGCTAAGCTGCGGATCACCTGGAAAAAGAGCGCCATCGGTTACAAAGAGGACCAGAAGCGCACCATCGAGGCGCTGGGTCTACGGCGCCTGGGGCAGACGGTCGAACATGGAGACAGTCGGGCGGTGCGTGGTATGATCACGAAGGTGCGTCACCTGGTGGAGGTGACGGAGGTTGACGAGGAGTAATGCAGGCTCATCAGTTAAAGCCAGCCGCCGGGGCCAAACACGCCCGCAAACGGGTCGGGCGCGGTAACGCCAGCGGTCACGGCACGTATTCCGGGCGGGGGCTCAAGGGCCAGAAGGCCCGTAGCGGCCGTAAGCCTCGGCGCTTCTTCGAGGGCGGCCAGACCCGCCTCTTCAAGAAGCTGCCCCGCAGGCGCGGTTTCCACAACCCCTTCCGGGTGGAGTACACCCCCGTCAACGTCTCCGATCTTGAGAGTTTCGAGGCGGGCACAGAGGTCACCCCGGAGCTGCTGAAAGAGAAGGGCATCATCCGCAGCTTGCGCAAGCCCGTGAAGATCCTGGCCCGCGGCGAGTTGAGCAAGGCCCTCAGCGTGCGCGCCCACAAGTTCTCCCTGACAGCCAAGGAGAAGATCGAGGCGGCGGGCGGGAAGGCTTTGGAGATCAGCGGTGGCGACGGTAGCTAGAGGGCAGAAGGCGGCTCAGAGGCCGCAACTCATTCAGGCGGCCATCTCCTCCCTAAGCCAGCCCGAGATCAGGGAGAAGCTGCTGTTCACCTTCGCCATGCTGGTGGTGTTCCGGTTTACCGCCAACCTGCCGGTGCCGGGCGTCAACCCCCTGGCCCTGGACCGGCTGTTCAGGGACAGCACGGTGCTGGGCTTCCTGAACATCTTCAGCGGCGGCGCCCTCCAGAACATGAGCGTGGCGGCCATGGGGGTGTATCCCTACATCACGTCGTCCATCGTCATGCAGCTAATGGTGCCGCTCGTGCCCACCCTTCAGGCCCTCACCAAGGAGGGAGAGCAGGGCCGCAAGCAGATCAACATCTACACCCACTGGATGACCATCCCCATGGCCTTCGTCCAGGGCTACGGACAGCTCATCCTGGTGCAGAGCCAGGGCGGCATCACCGGTATCGAGTTCACGGGGGCCAACGCCCTGCCCACCCTGGCGGCCGTGACCACCATGACGGCGGGCACGATGTTCTTGGTCTGGATCGGAGAGCTGATAAGTGAGAAGGGCATCGGCAACGGGATATCGATCCTCATCTTCGGGGGCATCATCTCTGGCCTTCCCCAGTTCGTAGCCGGCCGGCTCTACACGGGCACGGGCGAGGGAGTAACGGCCACCGTCTTGCTCGGTGCCGGGGTGATATTGCTGGTGGCCTACATCGTCCTCTTCCAGGAGGCGCAGCGGAAGATCCCCGTGCAGTACTCGCGCAGCGTCTTCCGCTCAGGGCGAATGTACCGGCAGAGCGGCCAGACGCACATACCGTTGAAGGTGAACTCCACGGGCATGATCCCCCTCATCTTCGCCTTCTCCATCATCATCTTCCCAGCCTACGTGGGTAACGTCCTGGCCACCTCCGGCAGCAGTACGGTGGCCAGCATAGGAGATTTTCTCCAGGGGACCTTCAGCCCCGGCAACTTCGGCTACTGGGTCTTCGTCTTCTTCACCGTCATCGTATTCACCTTCTTCTACACGATGGTGGTGTTTCAGCAGCAGAACCTGGCGGAGAACCTCCAGCGGCAGGGCGGGTTCATACCTGGCATCAGGCCGGGTAGGCCCACCCAGGAGTACATCAACCGGGTGCTCATGCGCATCACCTGGGCCGGGGCGATCTTTCTGGCCACCGTGGCCGTCGCGCCCTTCTTCTTCGCGGAGCTTCTGGGCACGACGATATCCGGCGGCAGGGGGCGGACTTTGGCCTTCGGTATCACCAGCAGCGGCCTCATCATCGTAGTGGGAGTGGTGCTGGACACCATGCGCCAGATCGAGGCGCAGCTTCTGATGCGGCAGTACGAGGGCTTCATTCGTTAAGGCACGGGGACCCTGACGCCTTGTACGTGATCCTTCTTGGGCTGCCCGGAGCCGGCAAAGGCACCCAGGCCGCCCGCCTCGCCAAGTCCACGGGCCTGGCCCACATCACCACCGGCGAGATCTTCCGGGAGAACATTCGCAGAGGCACGGAGCTGGGCAAGAAGGCGCAGCCCTTTGTCGAGAAGGGGCTTCTGGTGCCCGACGAGATCACTATCGGCATGCTCCTCGACCGCATCGGGCAGCCCGATTGCGCCAAAGGGTTCATGTTGGATGGCTTCCCCCGCAACATGGCCCAGGCCTTGGCGCTGGACGAGGCGCTCGCGCAGACCGGCCGGCAGATCGACCGTGCCATCTACATCAGGGTGGGCGTCGATGAGCTGGTGCGACGCCTAGGCGGCCGTTGGACCTGCCGCCAGTGCGGGGCTGTGTACCACGAAATCAATCAGCCGCCCAAGAAGGCCGGGGTCTGCGATAGCTGTGGCGGCGAGCTGTACCAGAGGGAAGACGATAAGCCTGAGGTGGTGCGCACCCGCATCCAGGTAAACCTGGAGAAGCTGGAGCCGCTCCTGGCCCACTACCGGGCCCAGGGCAAGCTGACCGAAGTCGACGGCGAGAGGGACGTCGAGGCCATCACGGCCGCCATCGAGCCCCTCTTGCAGCCGTCCTAGAAACGGTTGCCATATGCCCATCGTGGTCAAGTCCAGGGATGAGATCATGATCATGAGACAGGCGGGGCGCGTGGTGGCGGAGACGCTGCAACTGCTGGTGGAACGCCTGCGCCCTGGGATCGTAGAGAAGGAGCTGGACGAGATCGTGCGCAGGGAGTTCGCCCGCCGCGGGGTGGAGCCCACCTTCTTGGGCTACCACGGCTACCCGGCGACGGTCTGCGTCTCCGTGAACGACGAGATCGTGCATGGCATTCCCGGTGACCGGGAGATCCAAGACGGCGACGTGGTGAGCATAGACCTGGGCTGCACCTACAAAGGCTTCGTGGCGGACGCGGCGCTTACGGTGGGGGTGGGAAACGTTTCCGCCGAGGCGCAGCGGCTCATCGACGTCACCAGGGAGGCGCTGGCCCGAGGCATCGCAGCGGCCAGGGCAGGCGCTCGGGTCGGGGCCATCGGGCACGCTGTGCAGAGCTACGTCGAGAGCCAGGGGTTCTCCGTGGTGCGGGAGTACGTGGGCCACGGCGTCGGCCGCCAGATGCACGAGGATCCCCAAGTGCCCAACTACGGCAGCCCGGACACGGGGCCGGTCCTTCGTCCCGGCATGGTCATCGCCATCGAGCCCATGGTCAACGCCGGCGACTGGCGGACCAAGCGGGACTCCGATAACTGGACGGTGCGGACGGCTGACGGCAGCCTTTCGGCGCACTTCGAGCACACGCTGGCCATAACGGAGGGGGAGGCCGAGGTACTCACTTTGCCCTAGGGGCGCTGAGCGTGTAATATATAAATTTTGGATGGTTAGATCCTCCAGGGAGGTGATAGGCCCAGCCTGCTGATGGCAAAAAAAGAAACGATAGAGGTAGAGGGCACAGTAAAAGAGAATTTACCCAACGCCATGTTTCGTGTAGAATTGGCTAATGGGCATAAGGTGCTGGCCCATGCGTCCGGCAAGATCCGGATGCACTACATTCGAATTCTCCCCGGTGACAAGGTCCTGGTGGAGCTTTCGCCGTACGATCTGAGCCGGGGCCGGATCACCTATCGTTTCCGTTAGGCTGGGTAAGGTAGCTATGAAAGTACAAGCATCGGTGCGAAGACGTTGCGAGAAGTGCAAGATAGTCAGGCGCGAGGGCGTCGTGAGGGTGATATGCTCCAACCCCCGCCACAAGCAGCGGCAGGGGTGACCTAGATGGCGCGTATAGCTGGAGTCGATATCCCGCGCGACAAGAGGGTTGACGTCTCCCTCAGCTACATCTACGGCATCGGCCGTCCGTCGGCGCAGAAGATCTGCGCTGCCGTCAACGTGTCGCCGGAGACCAAGGTGCGCGACCTGACGGACGATGAGGTGTCGCGCCTCAGGGAGTACATCGATAAGAACTTCACCGTCGAGGGGGAGCTGCGCAAGCGGGTCCGCCAGGACATTCAGCGGCTCATCGAGATCAACTGCTACCGTGGCATCCGGCACCGCCGCGGCCTGCCCGTGCGGGGCCAGCGCACCCGCACCAACGCCCGCACGAAGCGCGGGCCCAGGCGGACGGTGGCCGGCAAGCGCCGCGCTGTGGCCAAGAAGTAGGGACGGGCGATGGCAGAACGCAGGACGAAGACGCGCAGGCGGGAGAAGAAGAACGTACCTGTGGGCAGGGCCTACATCACCTCCACCTTCAACAACACCATCATCACTCTCACGGACCCCAACGGCGCTGTGATCTCCTGGGCATCGGCCGGCACCGTCGGCTTCAAAGGTTCTCGCAAGAGTACGCCCTACGCGGCCGGCCTGGCCGGAGAGACGGCCGCCCGCCGGGCCATGGAGCACGGCCTGCGGCAGGTGGAGGTGCTGGTGAAGGGCCCGGGCGCGGGGCGGGAAGCCGCCATCCGCTCCCTTCAGGCTGCCGGACTTCAGGTGACCAACATACGGGACGTGACGCCCATACCCCACAACGGCTGCCGGCCGCCGAAGCGGCGCCGCGTATAGGAGAACCCATGGCTCGATATACTGGACCCGTCTGCCGTCTGTGCCGACGCCTCGGCGATAAGCTCTATCTCAAGGGAGAGAAGTGCTACACGCCCAAGTGCGCCTTCGAGCGCAGGCCCTTCCCTCCCGGACAGCGGCAGGC
>DAOUAG010000107.1:0-2815 GCA_034433815.1 Dehalococcoidia bacterium
CCCGCCTGCATGAAGATGCCGTTGTGGATCATGAATCTGCGCACAATGTTGGCGATGCGCTGCTGCTCCCGGGGCGTCCCCGGCAGGCCAGCCTGAAACTCCTCGATCTTAGCAGCGTAGAGGCGGCGCTTCTTGAGGTTGATGCGCTTGCCACCTTCGACCTCGCGGGAGCATTCGGCGATGATGGCGTCCGGGTCCTGGCCGACGAACTCGCAGAACTGGCGCAGCACATCGAGGCGCGAGTCCATATCGCTGGGCTCTTCGCCCCACTGTTCCCGCAGCCCGGCGATCCACGCCTGGACCGACGGGTATTCGCGCAGAGGTTTGGGCAAACCCACGGAGGGATGTTACTCCGGCAGCCCTAGCTCCTGGGCCAGCCGCCGGATCTCCTCGAAGCGTCCGGGCAGGGGCGCTGGCGCCTGGATCATCTTCGCTTCCTTCAGGCGCTCCACCACGGCCGGGTCGCGACGGAAGGGGGTGTTGACGTCGCCCTCGAAGTACATCTCCTCGAAGGGTGGCCTGGGCCGCTGTCCTCCCGCCTCCCACGACTCCGCCGGGTAGCCCACCAGGATGACCCAGAGGGGAATCCAGTCCTCCGGGACGCCAAAGACCTGTTTGGCCAAAGCCGGGTTGGGAGTGTTGATGCAGACGCCGAGTCCCTCATCTACGCCGGCCAGAAGGGCCATGTGAGCCGCCCCGCCAGCATCAGCGGCGGCGGCCACCAGGTAGCCCTGGAGATTCTTGGTCATGGGCTCCAGAATCTGGGGATAGACGAACTCATCGACGAACTTGTGGCTCCAACCGTGGGTGGAAGCCAAGGCTCCCACATCAACCAGCTCCTTGAGGCGCGAGCCCTTGACGCGGTTGACGACACCGAGATCGATAAACAGGTATATGTGCACGGGGGCCAGATCCAGCGTGAGCGCTGCCACCGGCGTCTTCAGCATGTTCAACTTCTCGGGAGGCAGCTTGTCACGCTCCACCACGATAGCCCTGAGCCAGTGGGCGTTTACCGCGCACGAGGCCAGCCGCATCGTCTCCAGCATCACCTGGATCTTCTCCCTCTCCACCGGGCGATGGGGATCGAAGAAGCGGATGGACCTGCGGCGGCCGACGACCTCTTTGAACTCCACTCTCTATTGCCCCCTTTCCCAGAATCAGCCCACTAATACGATAGCGGGTTGACCTGTGTCAACCGTTTAGAAATGGGTCAATAATAGAATCCTAATTCACCATTGTTTAATGTAGAATCGGCTTGACATGCTTACAACAGCGGTTTAGAATTCGTTCAGACCGGGCGCCGTAAGGCCGCCGCCGCCACTGCCGCAAGAACGGCGGCGCGATCCCGGCGAAAGCTTCATAGTGAGCCCAGGGGAGGGGTCTTATGCGTCGGTCTGCCCTCGCAGAGACCGATGACGGCCAGTTGATAGGCAGAGCGGCAGGGGGGGACCGCGAAGCTTTCGGGCGGTTGTACGAGCGCTACGCGCTACGCGTCTTCCGTCACATCTATTTCCTAACGGGCGACTCCGTGCTCGCCGAGGACCTGACTGCCCAGACGTTCCTCAGGGCGCTGGAGGCTATCCCTCGCTACCAGTTGCGGGGCGTCCCGTTCGTCGCCTGGCTCTTGCGCATCGCTTGCAACCTGGTGATCAACCACCGCAAGAGCCTGAAGAATAGCGCCCATGCCCAGCTGCCGGAGGGGCTGGAGGCCAGCGGAGCCACCTACTCGCCTGAGGAGTCGTGCGAACTGAAGGCGGACGGCGAACTGGTGTGGCGCCAGGTCCGGCACCTGCCTCCCGAGCAGCGCGCCGTGATCGTGATGCGCTTCCTCGACGATCTGGCATACGAGGACATAGCCCGGGTGCTGAACAAGAGCGTGGGGGCCGTGCGCGTCATCCAGTTTCGGGCCCTTGCCAACCTGCGGTCGATGATGCAGGACAGCCTGAACCACGCCTACCTGCGCGCCCGCGCCAGCTAGGCCGGGCACCAGCGCCGCGTCCGCCCGCGTCGCCGGCCGCTGTATCCCTCGGCGGCCTTCGGATATACTTTGCCCTGAACCTGACCTTCGGCAAGGAGGCCCTTCATGACGGTAAAGATCGGCATCAACGGGTTCGGACGCATCGGCCGCCAGGTGCTCCGGGCCATCTACGAACTGCACCCCGACAAGCTCCAGGTAGTGGCTGTCAACGACCTGACGGACGCCAAGACCAACGCCCACCTCCTCAAGTACGACAGCAACTACGGGGCGTTCCCAGGCGATATCTCCGCCACGGACACGTCCATCACGGTCGACGGTCAGTCCATCGCCGTGTTGACTGAGCGGGAGCCGGGGAAGATCCCCTGGCGCGACCTAGGGGTGGAGATCGTAGTGGAGTCCACGGGGCGCTTCACCGACGGTGAGAAGGCGCGGGCCCACATCGACGGCGGCGGCGCCAAGAAGGTCATCATCAGTGCGCCGGCCAAGGGGGAAGACCTGACGGTGGTTCTCGGCGTAAACCACGACATGTATGACCCGGCCAAGCACGCCGTGATCTCCAACGCCTCTTGCACCACCAACTGCATCGCTCCAGTGGTCAAGGTGATGCACGAAGCCTTCGGCGTGGAGAAAGGGTTCATGACCACGATCCACGCCTACACCAACGACCAGGTGATCTTGGACACGGTGCACAAGGACCTGAGAAGGGCCAGGGCGGCAGGGATAAACATCGTGCCCACCACCACGGGCGCCGCTAAAGCCGTCACCCTGGTCATTCCCGAGCTCAAAGGCCGGTTGGACGGGATGGCCTTCCGCGTGCCTGTGGCCACCGTGTCCGTC
>DAOUAG010000108.1:0-7544 GCA_034433815.1 Dehalococcoidia bacterium
CGATGCCTTCCAGTCCGAGTACATCCGCCTGTTCGAGGTGCGGGCCCGAGGGCGAGCGCCCTGCCCCCTCTACAGCGGACATCACACGGCAGACCGAATGCGCACCATGGAGGAGCTGGTGCGCTTCTACAACTTCTTCGGCCTGAAGATCGCGCCGGGCCATATGCCAGATCACGCCAGCGTGGAGCTGGAGTTCATGCACTATCTGGCCGCTCGCCAGGAGGAGGAGGGCGAGGACCGCGCATCCTATCTCCTCGCCCAACGCGACTTCTTGGACCGGCAGCTCCTCAACTGGTGGCCCCGCCTAGCAACAGCCCTAAAGCGGGAGCGCACCGTATCCTTCTACAAGTCGCTGGCGGCCTTCGGCCTCCAGTTCCTACAAGCGGATCGGAAATACCTTGGGCGGGCCGTACTAGAGAGCGCATAAGGGGGCACACCATGGCGAAAACCGCACTTCGGACACTACGGCCAGCCGGCAACGGCCAAGCAGAGGAGTACAGGGCGTGGGAAGACGTCCAACGCCGGCGCTGGCAATGGGACAAGGTCGCTTGGGTCTCCCACTGCGTGGACTGCTATCCCGGCAACTGCCCCTTCCGCGTCTACGTGAAGGACGGCCTCGTCTTGCACGAGGAACCCGGTGCCACCTACCAGATCATCGAGGAGGGCGTGCCCGATCTGAACCCCATGGGCTGCCAGAAGGGCGCCATGTGGGGCCAGATGCTGTACTCCAAAGAGCGCATCCTCTACCCGATGAAGCGGGTCGGCGAGCGAGGCTCCGGCCGCTGGAAGCGCATCTCCTGGAACGAGGCCCTGACCGAGGTCGCCGACGCCATTCTTGACGCCATCCAGGAGCAGGGGCCCCAGTCCATCGTCCACGAGATGACAGGGGCACAGGGCGGGCCCATGGCCCTCGGCGCCATCATGCGCTTTCAGAGCCTCATCGGCGGCGTGACCATGGACCTGGACGGCGTAGTCAATGACTTCGCCCCAGGTATGTACCTCACCTTCGGCAAGATCTTCGCCAGCAGCGTCGACGACTGGTTCCTCTCGGACGTCGTCCTCATCTGGCACATGAACCCCGTCTACACGCGTATCCCCTACTACCACTACGTGTCGGAGGCGCGGTACAAGGGCGCTTACGTCGTCACCATCGCGCCGGACTTCAGCCCATCCGCCGTCCACGCCGATTACCACCTGCCGGTGCGCCCGGGCACGGACGCAGCGTTGGCCCTGGGGATGGCTAAGACCCTCATCGATGAGAAGCTGTACAACGCCCGCTTCGTGAAAGAGCAGACCGACCTGCCCCTCCTGGTCCGTCTGGACACGCGCCGGTACCTAAGGCAGAAGGACCTCCAGGAGGGCGGGCGCGATGATCAGTTTTACTGGTGGGACGCCAAGAGCGGCAGCCTGACCGAGGCGCCCCGTGGCACCCTGGAGTTGGGCACCGTGGACCCGGCCTTGGAAGGCGTCTTCGAGGTCGAGCTGGCCGGCGGGGCCAAGGTGCAGGTGACGCCGGTGTTCGAGCTGGTGAAGCAGCGGCTGGAGGACTACACGCCGGAGAAGGCGGGCCAGATCTGCCAGCTCAACGCGGAGGCCATCCGTACGCTGGCCCGCAAGGTGGCCAAGGGCCGCACCAACATCCTCTTGGGGTTCAACTCCTGCAAGAACTACCACGCTGACCTGATGGAACGCGCCATGTGCCTGCTCCTGGCCCTTAGCGGCAACTGGGGGCGCAAGGGCTCCGGCATCCGTATCTGGTCCGTCGGCCCCTGGCCGGGGCTCATGACTGGCATGAAGACGGAGCCGGGCCCTGCCGGCACCGAGCGGGCCCTCCAGATGGTCGAGGCGATGCTGCGCAGCCTGAAAGCCGAGGATCCCACAGTGACCCACGAGCTAGCGGTAACCGAACTCTCCACTCGCGCCGCGGCCATGAGCGAGGTGGCTCCCCCGGCCTTCTTCTGGTACTACCACTGTGGCTTCAAGGAGAACTGGAACCGCCGAGAGTGGCATGACCCCAGCATGAAGCGGCCCTTCGACGAGTATATGAACGAGGCCCTCCAGAAGGGTTGGTGGCAGGGACACGTGCGCCCCGGGCCGGACACCACGCCCCGCGTCTACTTCGAGGTGGGCGGCGACACCCTTCGCCGCACCAGGGGCGGCCAGAACCAACTGCTCAAGAGCCTGTGGCCCAAGCTAAAAATGGCCGTCTTCATCGACTGGCGAATGAACACCACCGGGATGTACTCGGACATCGTCCTGCCGGCAGCCACCCACGCCGAGAAGATCAACTTCCACTTCTCCACCTCCCACATGAACCAAATGGTGTTCAACGACAAGTCCGTCGAGCCCCAGGGAGAGGCCAAGTCGGAGCCGGAGATCTTCCGCCTCCTCACCAAGAAGATCGAAGAGCGGGCAAAGGCACGCGGCTTCGTGGAGTACACGGACGGTCGCGGCATGGTCCGGCGCCTAGACGACCTGTACGCTCGGTACACCCTCAACGGATACTTCGATGAGGACGAAAAGCTCATCCAGGAGTACATCCAGGACGGCACCCTGGACGGGACCTTGCCCGAAGGCACCACCATCGAGACGCTGCGCAAGAAGGGCCACCTGCGCTTCCAGGACTGGGGGCTCCAGCCCATGGCCGTGAACCAGGCCTCTGATCTCAAGCCCAACGAGGTGCACACGCCCTTGCGGCACCACACCGAGAAGAAGTGGCCCTACCCGACCCTCACCCGTCGCGCCCAGTTCTACATCGACCACGATTGGTTCCTGGAGGCCGGCGAAGAGCTGCCGGTGCACAAGGACGCTCCTAAGATGGGGGGCGACTACCCACTACAGCTCACCAGCGGACACCCTCGCTGGAGCATCCACGCCGCCAACATCATGAACCGTTTGATCCAGAACACCCACCAGGGGCGGCCCTTCATGTTCATCAGCGCTGAGGACGCAGCGGCCCGCGGCATCCGAGAGGGCGATGAGGTGCGCGCCTATAACGATAAGGGCTCCTTCCGGGTCTGGGCCAAGATATCGCACGCCGTACGCCCCGGCCAGGTTATCGTCTACAACGGCTTCGAGCCCCTCATGTACAAGGACTGGAAGGATCCTTCCAACGCTGAACCAGGCATGGTTAAGTGGCTTCACCTGGCAGGGGGATACGGCCACCTCCGCTTCCGCGCGGAGTGTTGGCAGCCCGTGCCCATCGACAGGTTGGTGAGGCTGGAAGTGGAGCGAGTGAACTAGGCGGCCCGCCACGGGCCTAGGAATGCGACGGTAATGGCATGCGCCCTGTCTCCCGTAGGACGTTCCTCAAGACCGCCGCCGGGTCAGCGGTCGGTCTCAGCCTCTCTCGCCTGGGCTTCAGGGTCCTGACCTCCAGCGCCCAGGACGAGGTCTACCGCTACTACCCTTACTCTAGTTGGGAAGATATCTTCCGCAAGAAGTGGACCTGGGACAAGGTTACCTGGGGGACCCACCTCAACGACTGCTATCCAGGCGGCTGTTCCTTCCGCGTTTACACCAAGGACGGCATCGTCTGGCGAGAGGAACAGTCGGGCATCTACCCGCTGGTGGAAAAGGGCGTGCCCGATATGAACCCCAGGGGCTGCCAGAAGGGAGCCTGCTTCAGCCGCGTGATGTACGGGGCGGAGCGCCTCAAGTACCCCCTAAAGCGCGCCGGCCAGCGGGGCGAGGGCAAGTGGGAGCGCATCTCTTGGGACCAGGCTCTGACGGAGATCGCTGATGCCATCCTGGACGCGATCCAGGAGGCGGGCCCCGAAACCGTCATCCTCGAGTACGGCAACGGAGAGGGCGGCGTCGTAAACGGATCGACCCCCGCCTGGCGCCTAGTTCGACTGCTGGGCGGCACCACATTGGACGGCAACGGCCTCACCTCCGACTACAACGTGGGGCTCTACCAGACCTTCGGCAAGTTCCAGTTCGCATCCTCCATCGACGACTGGTTCCACTCGGACCTGATCTTCATCTGGCACATGAACCCCGTCTACACCCGCATCCCCTCCGCCCATTTCATCTGGGAGGCGAAATACCACGGGGCCGAGGTCATCTCCATCGCCCCGGACTACAACGCATCCTCCTTCCACGCCGACCTCTGGGTTCCCATCGAGCCGGGGACCGACGCCGCGTTGGCCCTGGCCATGTGCCGCGTCATCATCGACGAAGGCAAGGTGAAGGAGGACTTCGTCAAGGAGCAGACGGATCTTCCGCTGCTGGTGCGCACCGACAACGGGCGCTTCTTGCGGCAGAGCGACCTGGAGGAAGGCGGCCGTGACGACCAGTTCTACTGGCTGGACAAGAACAGCAACAGCATCGTGAAGGCGCCCCGCGGCACCCTGCGTTTGGGCGAAGCCGACCCAGCCCTCACGGGCAGCGCCACCGCTACCCTCAAGGACGGCACCCGGCAGGAGGTGCGCCCCGCCTTCGAGTTCCTCAAGGACACCTTGCGTGACTACACGCCGGAGAAGGCCTCCGCCATCACGGGGATCAAACCGGATCTCATCCGCAAGCTGGCCCTGAAGGCAGCCAACGCCAAGGCCGTCCACATCCTCCAGGGATTTAACGTCAACAAGTACTACCACGGCGATCTTATGGAGCGGGCCATGGCCCTGGTCCTGGCTCTGACCGGCAACTTCGGACGCAAGGGCACGGGCATGCGCGGCTGGAACAGCGCCCAGCTCGTCTCCAGCGAGATGTTGAAGACGCGCCCGGGCCTCGAAGGCTTCCTGGCCTTCGCCCGCAAGGCCCGAGAGATCGAGAAGCGCCTGCTGGAAGAGGACGACACCCTTACGGAGGAGATGATCCTCATCGAGACCGAGCGCGACGAGGTGCGGGGCAAGACGGTGACGGACATGCCACCCACGCCCCTTCTGGTGCCTCCCGCCTTCTACTGGTACTACCACGCCGGGTACAAGGACGTGTGGAACCGGCCCGAGTGGAACGACCCGACGATGAAGCGCACCTTCGACGAGTACATCCAGGAGGCTCAGGCCAAAGGATGGTGGGACGGGCTCATCCGCCCGGCGCCCGACAAAGCGCCTCGGGTGTACCTGGGGGTGGCCGGCTCTACGCTCCGCCGGACCCGCGGCGGCTTCAAGCAGCTGCTGAAGGAGCTCTGGCCGAAGCTCAAGCTCATCGTCTCCTGCGATATCCGTATGAGCACCACCGCCTACTTCTCGGATATCGTGCTGCCGGCCGCCGCCTTCTACGAAAAGGTGGATTTCCGCTTCCCCACCATTCACACTAACTTCCTGACCTTCTCAGACAAGGCCGTCGAGCCCGTTGGCGAATCCAAGCCTGAGTGGGAGATCTTTGCCCTCCTGGCCAAAAAGCTCCAGGAGCGGGCCCGCCAGCGGGAGATCGGCGAATACGTGGACGATGGCGGGCGCCGCTACCGCCTGGACGACGTCTATGACGTCTTCACCATGCACGGCGCCGTCAAGGAGAACGACCACGAGAAGCTGGCCGAGGACATGATCGCTGACACCGTGCGGGTGGGGGCCCTGCCCGAGAAGACCACCCTCAAGAAGGTGCGCGAAAAGGGCATCATCCGCTTTACGGGCCTCGGCGCTGACGCCATTGGCTTGAACCTGGCGACGGACATCAAGCCGGACGAAACGGTGAACCCCCTCTCCTGGCACACGGAGCGCAAGATCCCGTATCCCACGATGACCCGCCGCATCCAGTTCTACATCGATCACGAGTGGTTCCTGGAGGCGGGGGAGCAGCTCCCGGTGCACAAACCGAACCCCAAGCAGGGTGGCAACTACCCTCTGACCATGACCAGCGGGCACCAGCGCTGGAGCATCCACTCCATCCAAGCCAGCAACGAGACCTTGCTCCGGACGCACCGGGGCCACCCGCTCATCATCATGAACCCCAAGGACGCCGAGGCCCGAGGCATCAAAGACGGCGACGAGGTGCGGGTTTTCAACGATTTCGAGGAGTTCCACATCCGTACCAAGATCTCGTCCGCGGCGCGACCCGGCCAGGTGATCGTCTACCACGCCTGGGAGCCCTATCAGTACCGCAACTGGAAGCCCTACGACACGGTGGTGCCGGGGATGGTCAAGTGGCTTCACTTCGCCGCCGGGTATGGGCACCTGAACTACTGGCGCTGGAACTGGGTGCAGCAGCAAGTGGACCGGGCGATACCGGTGGAGGTGGAGAAGGCCACATGACCCGCGAACCCATCCCGCAATCTGAGCGCACCTTCAGCCTGTGGGACCAGGCCGCTCTCTGGGCAGCCATCGGCATCAGCCTCTACGCCATGCCTTTCGGCTCCCTCCTGGTGCCGGCGCTGAGCCTGGAGCGGGCCTTCCTGGCCGTCTTAGTGGCGGCCCTCCTCGGCTCCCTTCTGGTTGCCGCCATGGCCGCCATCGGCGCCGCCACCGGCCAGAGCACCGCCGGCCTACTGGAGTCGCTTTTCGGCCGGCGGGCCGGAAGGGCGGCGTCGGCCCTGCTGCTTGCCCGCCACGTCGCAGTGGGGGCGTTGGTCCTCTCGGTGATCGCCAGCGCAGCCGCCCTGGTGAGCGACCGGGCGCTGGGGGTTGGTTTGCGGCCCCTCTGGGCCCTAATCTTCGGCGCCGTTGGGATAGCCCTGGCCTTCGCCGGTCCCGAGTTCTTCGTCCGCAAACTGCTGCGGCGCGGCGGCGTCTGGCTGATGCTTCTCATCGCCCTCGTCATCACCCTTTCGGCCTATCTAGAGTTCGAGGTCCCATCCTACCTTCGGCGGCCCGCCATGGGCGGATGGCCCGAATTCTGGCAGGCGGTGGACGTCATGCTGGTGGCTCCGCTGCTCTGGTTGCCTCTGGCCGCGGACTACGGCCGCCACGGCCGCACCGTGTCCGCCACCATGGGCGGCACCCTCTTAGGTGTCGCCGTCACCACCGCCTGGCTGGGGTACCTGGGCGTCGTCTATCTGCCGGCGACGGAAAGCGGCGACATCGCCGGCTTCGTAGTGGGCATGAACATGAGCCTGGCGGCGCTGCTCATCCTGCTGATCCTCCAGAGCGATGAGTCCTTCGCCAACGCCCGCTCCGGGGGCCTGGCCCTGGCGGCCCTGGCGCCGGTGGGGGAACGCTCGGGCGCCATCGTGGCCGGCGTGGCCGCTGCGATCCTCGCCGCCGCCTTCGACTTCCTCCGTGTCGAGGGCTCCGTCCTGGTGCTGGCCTCTGCCTTCGTCCCTCTCTCCGGTGTGCTGGTGGCAGACCAGATCCTGGCGCGGGCCACCGGCCAGCGGGCCGCCGGCGTTTGGGCAGCCGTCGCGTGGCTTCTGGGCTTTGCTCTCTACCACTGGATAGCGCCCCCGGACGCCGCCTGGTGGCAGGATTCGACCCGCTGGCTCTTCGCGGATCTCCTTGGCCTTCCCTACCCGCTGACGGAGGAGCACACCTGGCTGGGCGCCGCCATCCCTTCCTTCATCCTGGCCTTCGCCGTGCAGGCGGCTGGCGGCATCGCCGTCTTGGCGGCGCGGCCCCTGGCCAAGAAGCCGTCCAGCGGCAACCCCTGACGCTAACGCCTCTCCC
>DAOUAG010000109.1:0-4526 GCA_034433815.1 Dehalococcoidia bacterium
AAGGAAGGCCCGGTGAAGGGGCCGCCGGCTGAAACGGCGCCACCTTCGGCCGGGCTGGCCCCGGAGGCGGCCCTCTCGGAGCGGGAGCTCTCCCTCCTCTGGGAGGCTCAGGTCTTCCCGCCGGAGGCGCTGGTGACCGTGGGCGGCCAGCGCCTGAGGGTGATCTACCGGGGCCGGCGCTCCCCAGGGCCGGGGCCGGACTTCCGCGACGCCATCATCGCCAGCCCCTGGGGGTTGCTCCAGGGGGATATCGAGCTCCACCTACGTAGCGGGGACTTCCGGCGCCACGGCCATCACCGGGATCCAGCCTATGCCGGGGTCGTCTTGCATCTGGTCTTCTGGGACGAGGGCGAGACTGAGACGGAGCTACCCGGGGGCGGCAGGGCGCCGGTGGTGGCCCTGGCCCAGTGGGCGGAAGGGCGGGCCCGGGAGCTGCGGGCGCAGCTGGAGGGCCCGCCTCTGTGGCGGGAGCCCTGCCACGGGGCCGTGGCCCGTTTGGGGAGCGATGGGGCCGGCGCCGTCCTGGACCGGCTGGGAGATATGCGCTTCCGCCAGAAGGCGTTCGTCTTCGGCAGGCGGCTGGCAGGAGAAGGGCTGGATGAGCTCCTCTGGGAGGGCCTACTGGACGCCCTGGGCTACGGCGGCGACCGGGATTCCTTCCGGGCTCTCGCGGCTCGCGTGCCGTGGGCCGCGCTGTCGGAGGTCCTGGGCCCCCTGCCCCAGGCGGAACGGCCAGGGGCGGCCCTGGCGCTGCTGAGGGATGCCGGCGGGAACGCCCTGGAGTCCAGCGGAAGGCACCTGCGGCCGGGCAACCGGCCGGGCCGCAGGCTAGCAGGGGCGGCAGAGCTGGCCTCGCGCATGGCCCCCGAGGGCCCGGCGGCCATGCTGTCGCCCCTGGTGCTAGCGGGGGCAGACGGATATCGGGCCCTGACCGCGGCCCTGACGGTGGCCGGCTGCATCGGGCCGGCGCGGGCCCAGGAGGCGCTGGCCAACGCCGTCCTCCCTTGCCTGTGGGCAGCCGGCGGGCGGGCGTTGCGCCGCGCCGCGGAGTCGATCTATGGCCGGTTGCCGTTGCCGGTCCGCTACGGCGCCGTGCGCCACTTGCACGCTGCGCTGGCCGGCGTTCCGGTGGGCGCGCGGCGGCAACAGGGCATGCTCTACCTCCTGCGCCAGTACTGCTCCCGTGGCGGCTGCGGCCGCTGTCCCCTCTCCTGAGGGGCCAGATGCCCTAGCCGATGCGCAGACCTGGGGCGACGTCCAGGTCCAGCGGGCTAGCGACGCCTTCGGCCAGCAGGCGATAGGCGCAGGCAGCGATCATGGCCCCGTTGTCGGTGCAGAGGGCTGGGTGAGGCGCCACGACTGGGACAGGGGAGCGCTCTGCCAGCGTCTTGCGCAGGAGGGAGTTGGCGGCGACGCCGCCGGAGAGGACGATCTGACGGGCGCCGTGATCGCGGGCGGCCCGCAGGGCGGCGGCCACTAGGGAGTCGACGACCGACTCTTGGAAGGCGGCGGCCAGCTCCGGGATGGCAGGCGGCGGACCTTCCTTGCCGCGGACGAGGCGCAGGACCTTGGTCTTGAGCCCGCTGAAGCTGAAGTCGTAGGGGCGTTGCAGCTTGGCCCGGGGCAGGCGCAAGCGGGCGGGCGGCACTGAAGCCGCCAGGCGGTCGATGGCTGGCCCGCCGGGGAAGCCCAGGCCGAGGAGCCGGGCCACCTTATCGAAGGCTTCGCCAGCGGCGTCGTCCACGGTCTCGCCCAGCCGGCTGTAGCGGCCGTGGTCCTGCATGAGAACGACGTCGCTGTGGCCGCCGGAGACGATGAGGGCCAGGACAGGGAACCGGGGGCTCTCCTCGCGTTCCAGCCAGGCAGCGTAGATATGGCCCTCCAGGTGGTTCACGGGGATGAGAGGCAGGTCCAGCGCGAAGGCCAAGGCCTTGGCGAAGTTGGCTCCCACCAGGAGAGCGCCGGCCAGGCCGGGCCCGTAGGTGACGGCGACGGCGTCCAGGTCCGCCAGGCGGCAGGACGCCTGCCGGAGCGCCTCTTCCACCACCGGGACTATAGCCTGGAGATGCTGACGGGAGGCGAGTTCGGGGACCACGCCTCCGTACTGGGCGTGGAGGTGGACCTGGGAGGCCACGGCGTTAGCCAGGAGGCGGGAGCCGTCCTCCACTATGCCTGCGGCCGTCTCGTCGCAGGAGGTCTCGATGCCCAGGATCCTGGCCATTGCCGGCCCTCACTCCTCATCCGCTACGGAGGCCACCAGGAGGGCGGCGCAGTTGGGGATTGAGCGGGCGCGGTGGTAGACGGCGGGCAGGACGTCCTCGGCCGGAAGCTCCACGGCGGACGCCAGCTCGCCCTCCGGTATGGCCCGGGCCAGGCCTGGGCTCAGAAGGAGGACGCGGTCGCCCGGCTCCAGCTCGATGCGGCTGAACTGAGGCCAGAGCTCCTCGCTGAGGCCCAAAGGCTCCAGGGCGCTGGGCAGCGAAGGCTCCAATAGCTGAAAAAAGCCGTTGGAGAGGACGGCGGCGGAGGCCGGGGCCACCTGGGCGAGGTAGGCCTCGCTGCCCCGGGCGGCCAAGCAGGAGGCTCCTGCCGCCACCCGGTGCTCCTTCATGCTGCGCCGGTTCCAGTCGCGCAGGTGCTCGTGGGCGGCCTGAAGGGCGCGCAGTAGGCCGCCGGTGAGGGAAACTTTCGTCCTGTGGAAGACGCCTCCGATGGCCTCCTTGAGCTCGGCGCAGAACTCCTCGCTGCCCGGGAGGGCAGGCTCCACTATGACGTATAGGTCCGCCGCTTCTTCGTCGTGGCTGCGGTCCGGGTAGACGCCCGCCCAGGGCGTCGCCTCCTTGGCCTGGCCGTTCTCCATCCCGAATTGTCCGACCCAGAACATGGCGGGTTCGATTATAGCGCCCAGGCGTCGGCCGCCGGCCCCGTTGCGGCAAAGGGGGTCTTGCCAAGGGGTGTAAAATATACTCGGAACTCCCCCCACCAACCAGGCCCATCGGCAGTCCGGCGCACCAGCCGGATGGCGGGCGCGCCCCAGACGCGAAAGGAGCGGCACCGTGAAGCTCGGTGGCTACGCAGACCGCATCGCCCGCATCGACCTGACCTCTGGCAGCGTCACCTACGAGGGGATAAGGGAGGAAGACGCCCTCAAGTACATCGGGGGCCGGGGCCTGGGGGTGAAGTACGTCTTCGACAACGGCCCCACCGTCGATCCTCTGGGCCCCGACAACCTGCTCTGCTTCATGATTGGCCCCCTCACCGGCACCGACGTCACCATGAGCGGCCGTATGGCCATCGTCACCAAATCGCCGCTGACGGGGACGGTCACCGACTCCCATCACGGCGGGTGGTCCGGCGCGCGCCTGCGCTGGGCGGGCTTCGATGGCCTGCTCTTCAAGGGCCGTTCCGTGCGACCGGTGTACGCCTTGGTGGAGGACGGCAAGGTGGAGCTGAAGGACGCCTCGGACATCTGGGGCAAGGGGGTCCACGAGACCGTGAGAACCCTCCAAAAGCGCCACGGTAAGGAGACCAGTGTCGTGGCCATCGGCCCTGCCGGGGAGAACCTCGTACGCTACGCCTCCTTCATCAACGAGATGGACCGGGCCTCCGGCCGCGGCGGCACCGGCTGCGTGGCCGGGAGCAAGAACCTGAAGGCCATCGTCATCAAGGCCAAGAAGGCCATCCCCAAGCCCGCCGAAAGGGCCGCCTTCAAGGAGGCGCACAAGCGGGCCCTGGCCCTGATAATGGACGAGTCCACCGTGACGTCGCCGCGCAAGGGCGGTCTCTCCGTCTTCGGCACCAACGTCCTCATGAACATCGTCAACACGATGGGGGCCCTACCGTCCCGCAACTCCCAGCTCACCAGCTTCCCGACGGCCAGTGAGATCGCCGGCGAGAAGATCAAGGAGACCATCCTGGTGGACGATCCCACCTGCCACGCCTGCCCGGTGGCCTGCAAGAAGGAGGTGGAGACCCACGGGAAGTATGGCGTCCACATGGAGAGCTTCGAGTACGAATCGGCCTGGGCCCTGGGCGCCAACTGCGCTAACGACAATCGAGAGGCCATCGCCCTCCTCATCGACCTTTGCAACGACTACGGCATGGACACCATCGAGCACGGGAACGTGCTCTCGGTGGCCATGGAGGCCAGCGAGAAGGAGCTGATCCGGGAGCGCATACCCTTCGGCGACGTGGACAAGATGATCGAGCTTACCCACCAGATCGCCGTCCGGCAGGGCATCGGCGACACCCTGGCCAACGGGTCGGCGCGGGCGGCCGAGGCCTTCGGCGATCGCAGCCTGGCCATGACGGTGAAGGGGCAAGCGATACCGGCATACGACCCCCGTGGGCTGAAGGGCATGGGGATCGCCTACGCCACCAGCAACCGGGGCGCCTGCCACCTCCGGGCCTACACTCCGGCCAGCGAGATCCTGGGCATCCCGGAGAAGACGGATCCTTTGGCCTGGGAGGGCAAGGGTCGGCTCACCAAGCTGCTTCAAGATCTCCACGCTGTGTCCGATTCCTTC
>DAOUAG010000110.1:0-25074 GCA_034433815.1 Dehalococcoidia bacterium
CCCCTCTTCGCGAGCGGCCTTGTGGGCCGCCCTACACAGCCTGTAGGCCCTCCCAGCCCCCGCCTAAGGGGAGGCCGGAGGGCCGGCTAAGGTTGAGGGCTGGCATGTGTGTGCGCTGCATACTTCTAGTTTAAGGATACCGTTTATTCATCAGTGTTACACCAATGGGCGGTTCGAGAATCGATCGCCACCCCAACCTAAAGGTTGGGGCATCGATGATCCGCTGCGACCCCAACCTAAAGGTTGGGGCATCGATATTCCCTCTGATGCCCCGGCCTTTTAGGCCGGGGTGGAGATACCCACCCCCCATCCCAACCTGAAGGTTGGGGCATGGAATAGGCGTGAGCAGCTTCCCTAGCGCGCATACTTTTCTGTCCTGTCCCATTGAGTTTCTATGTACTGCCGCACAGAGGCCGCGGCGGCAGGCGGCACTTCCTTGGCGCCGTATCGGTGCTGCCAGAAGCTGCTGACCCCGGCGTCGAGTTTGATTTCCGGCATCTCGCGCAAGAGGCGATACGATGAGCCGCCCTTCGGCAGGTTCATGGCGCGAGAAAGCTCTGCGCGGTCCTGGGCCTGGACCAGCAGGTGCACATGGTCTACCATCGTCTCGCTGGCCCGCAGGTCGATGCCCTTCTCACGCGCCACGTCGCGCATGAGCCGCAGCGCAGCATCTGCCACGGCCCCTTGCAGGAGCCATTTCCTCCGCTTCGTCCCGAACCACACGTGGTATAGCGGCATGCTCTCCTCGATATTCTCCCGCCACCCCAACCTAAAGGTTGGGGCATCGCTACTTTCCCTCATGCCGTGCCCCATGCCCCGGCCTTTAGGCCGGGGTGGCGATTCTCTCCTCGATATTCTCTTTGCCCACCCCAACCTAAAGGTTGGGGCATCGATATTCCCTCTGATGCCCCGGCCTTTAGGCTGGGGTAGGGTGGCGATACACCCTCCGTCATGCCCCGGCCTTTAGGCCGGGGTGGCGCCCCGACCTGCATTACCCCTTCTTGCCCAGCCACGGCATCATGGCCCGGAGCTCTGCGCCGACCTTTTCGATCATGTGCTCCGAGTTCTGGCGCCGGAGGGCGAGGAAACTGGGGCGCCCTGCTTGGTTCTCCAGGATCCACTCGCGGGCGAAGGCGCCGGAGCGGATGTTGGCCAGAATCTGGCGCATGTTCTGACGGACGTGGTCGTCGATGACCTTCGGCCCACGGGTGTAGTCGCCGTACTCGGCCGTGTCGGAGATAGAGTAGCGCATGTAGGACATGCCGCCCTCGTGCATGAGGTCCACCAGGAGCTTGAGCTCGTGCATGCACTCGAAGTAGGCGATCTCGGGCTGGTAACCGGCCTGCACCAGCGTCTCGAAGGCGGCCTTGACCAACGCGGTGACGCCGCCACAGAGGACCACCTGCTCGCCGAAGAGGTCCGTCTCGGTCTCCTCAGCAAAGGTGGTCTCGATGATGCCGGCCTTCGTGCAGCCGATCCCCTTGCCGTAGGCCAGGGCTACCTGGAGAGCGTTTTCGCTGGCGTTCTGGTGTACCGCCACCAGGGCTGGGACGCCGACGCCCTGGACGAACATCTCGCGCATGCGGTGCCCCGGCGCCTTGGGGGCGATCATCGTAACGTCCACGTCCGGCGGCGGCACGATCTGGTTGAAGTGGATGTTGAAGCCGTGGGCAAACATCAGCATCTTGCCCGCTGAGAGGCCCGGTTCGATGCTGTCGTAGTAGATCTGGCGCTGGACTTGGTCCGGAGCCAGGATCATGATGACGTCGGCCTGGCGGGCCACCTCGTCTACGGTGCCCACCCGCAGTCCCGCCATCTGAGCCTGCTGCCAGGATTTGGATCCCGGGTAGAGGCCAACCATTACGTTGCACCCGCTGTCCCGCAGGTTCAGGGCGTGGGCGTGCCCCTGGGAGCCAAAGCCGATGATGCCTACCGTCTTGCTCTTGATGAGATCCAGGTTGGCGTCAGCGTCATAGTAGATCTTTGCCACGCTCGTCTCCTTTGCTGGTGTCCTTCGTTGGCCTGCTTCTCTTTGCTCCCCTCATTTGGGCGAGTATGGTGGCTCCACCCCTTGATAGCGCTCCGGCTCCTCGTGGGGGCGAGGGTGGGATACGGCGGCGCCCCGGAGCATGGCCACCCGGCCCGTACGCACGAGTTCGATGATCTCGAAGTCCTGTAGCAGGGCTATGAGGGAGTCGATCTTCTGCTCGGAGCCGGTGGCCTCGATGATGATGGACTCCGGAGCGACGTCTACGACATCGGCCTTGAAGAGGTCCGCCAGCTCGATGATCTGGCCGCGGTTGGTGCGGTCGCAGCGAACCTTGATCATCGCCAGCTCCCGGCTGACGATGTCCTCATCCGTGATGTCGCGAATGTCCACGACATCGATGAGCTTGTCGAGCTGCTTGACTACCTGCTCGGCGTCGTGGGTGGCGTCCACGACGAAGGTCATGCGGGAGAGCCCCGGCTGCTCCGAGTGGCCGACGGCCAGGCTCTCGATGTTGAAGCCCCGCTGCCGCCACTTGGAGGCGATCTTGTTGAGTACTCCTGGCCGGTCCTCCACCAGGGCGATGATGGTGTGTTTTTGAAGGTTGTTAGTAGCGTCCATGATCACACCAGCGCTTTCTCCGGTTCCCAAGCCGGCAGGTCGATGGTCTCGCTAAGAGCTGCCCCTGGTGGCACCATGGGGTAGCAGTTTTCGTCGTACTTCACCTGGAAGTCGATAACCACGGGGCCGGGGTGCTCCATGGCCTTGGCGATGACCACGGGCACCTCCTCGCGACGGGTGGCCCGCAGACCCAGTATTCCATAGGCGTCGGCCAGCTTGACGAAATCCGGGTTGCGGAGCGGCGTCGCCACGATGTTGTCCCGGTAGAAGAGGTTCTGCCACTGGCGCACCATGCCCAATGTGCCGTTATTGAGGATGGCGAACTTAATGGGCCAGCCGTATTCGCTGATGGTGGCCAGCTCTTGCAGCGTCATCTGAAAGCCGCCGTCGCCGCAAATGGACCAGACCAGGTCGTCGGGGGCCGCCACCTGGACCCCCATGGCGGCGGGCACCTCGAACCCCATCGTGCCCAGGCCGCCCGAGGTGATGAAGCTGTTGGGCTTGTCGTACCAGAAGTACTGGGCGGCCCACATCTGGTGCTGGCCTACCCCGGTGCAGACGTAACAGTCGCCCTTGGTGGCCTTATAGATCTGGTCCACGACGTATTGGGGCAGGAGCTCATCCGTCTCCCGGATGGTGATGGAAGGGTGGGCCCGGCGCAGCTCATCCAGGCGGGCGAACCAGCCAGGGCGTTCCTTGAAGGTGACCAGGCGGTTCAGCTCGGCCAGGCAGACCTTGGCGTCGCCCAGGAGGCTGGCCGCTGGGCGGACATTCTTGCCCACCTCCGCCGGGTCGATATCGATGTGGATGATGCGGGCCTTGGGCGCGAAGTCCCGCAGGCGGCCCGTGACCCGGTCGTCGAAGCGCACGCCGGCTCCGATGATCAGATCTGCCTCGCTGATGGCTATGTTGTTCCAGTACATGCCGTGCATGCCCGGCATGCCCAGATAGAGGGGGTGGCTCCCAGGGAAACCGCTGATCCCCAGGAGGGTGGTGATGACGGGGATGTTGGCCTTCTCCGCTAGCTCCCGGATCTCGGCGAAGGCGCGGGAGATGATGACCCCGTGGCCGGAGAGGATCAGCGGCCGCTCCGAGGCCTCGATGAGCTCCGCCGCTTTGGCCACCTCTTCAGGGTCCGGCGCCTGGGGCGGGCGGTAGCCGCGGAGTTCCACCTTATCGCGCCAGTAGAAGCGGCCCCGGCGTTGAAGGACATCCCTCGGGATATCGATGAGCACGGGGCCCGGACGGCCGGTGGTGGCGATGTAGAAGGCCTCCTGCATCACCCTCGGAATATCGTTGACGTCCAGGACCAGCTCGTTGTGCTTGGTGATGGGGATGGTGATGCCCTGGATGTCGGCCTCTTGGAAGCCGTCGCGCCCGAGAAGGGCGGTGATGACCTGTCCTGTGATGGCGATGACCGGCACAGAGTCCATCCAGGCGTTGGCGATGCCGGTCACCAGATTGGTGGCGCCCGGGCCGGAGGTGGCGAAGCAGACGCCGGCCTTGCCCGTGACCCGAGCATAGGCATCGGCGGCGTGGGCGGCGCACTGTTCGTGCTTGACTAGGTAGTGCTTGATGCGTGGCTCGTAAGCGGGTAGCTGATCATAGAGGGGCAGGTTGGCGCCCCCGGGCAGGCCGAAGATGACCTCAACCCCGGCCCGGATGAAGGACTCCATGATCATCTGAGCCCCTGTCATTTCAGCGTTTGTTTCCATGATTCGGCTCCTTAGCGTTGCCTAGTCTGATCTTCAAGGAAAGATGAGCCCCCAGGCTCCTGTCCGCTGTGGCTGCCGGTGGCCTCTGCCGTCTGGCGGCTAGCTGCACACGGCGCCGCGTGCGGCCGACGATACCAAGCGGGCGTACTTGGCCAGGGCCCCCTTCGTGTATTTGGGGGCTGGTGCCGTCCACTGGCCAAGGCGCCGCTGTATCTCCTCCTCCCCTAACTGCACGTCGATGCGCCTGTTGGGTATATCCAGCGAGATGATGTCGCCGTCTTGCAGGGCTGCGATGGGCCCCCCAACCTGCGCCTCTGGGGCGATGTGGCCCACGCTGAAGCCCCGCGTGGCGCCGGAGAAACGGCCGTCGGTGATAAGGGCCACGTCTTCACCCAGGCCCTGCCCGGCGATGGCGGCCGTGACGGCCAGCATCTCCCGCATGCCAGGGCCGCCCTTCGGACCCTCGTAACGGATGACCACCACATCGCCGGCCTTGATCTCGCGCCGGGCGATGGCCTGGAAGGCGTCCTCCTCGCAGTCGAAGACGCGGGCGGGCCCGGTGAACGTCTGGCGGCGCACCCCGCTGGTCTTCATGATGCAGCCCTCCGGCGCCAGGTTGCCCCGCAGGACGACCATGGTGCCCGTGGGCTCCAAGGGCGAATCTATGGGACGGATCACCTCCTGGTCCGTGCCATCGAAGCGCATTACTTCCAGGTTCTCCGCCACCGTGCGCCCGGTGACGGTCAGGCAGTCGCCGTGGATAAGGCCACGGCTTAGCAGCTCCTTCATGATGCGCGGGACGCCGCCCGCCCGGTGCAGGTCGCTTTGGACGAATCGTCCCCCGGGCCGCATGTCGGCCAGATGCGGGACGCGGCGGGCTATGGCGTCGAAGTCATCGAGGGAGAGTTCCACACCGGCCTCGTGGGCCAAGGCCGGCAGGTGGAGGGCCGCGTTGGTGGAGCCGCCGATGGCCACCACCACGGCGATGGCGTTTTCGAAAGCCTTACGAGTGAGGATGTCGCGTGGGCGGATGTTCTGTTGCAGGAGCTGAAGCACCCGGCTGCCGGCGTGGCGGCAGATCTCGGTGCGCTCCTGGGCGATGGCCGGGGCGGTTCCGCTGAAGGGCAGGGCGATGCCCAGCGCCTCCGAGGCGCAGGCCATGGTGTTGGCGGTGTACATGCCGCCGCAGGAACCCTCGCCGGGGCAAGCGGCGCACTCCAGCTCATGGAGCTCGTCTTCCGTCATCCGTCCTGCCTCGACGGCGCCGACGCCCTCGAAGACGTCCTGTACCGTGACGTCGCGGCCGCGCCACTGGCCGGGCATGATGGTACCCCCGTAGAGGAAGACGGAAGGGACGTTGAGCCGGGCCATGGCCATCATGGTTCCCGGGATGCTCTTGTCGCAGCCGGCGATGCCCACGAGGGCGTCGTAGCCGTGAGCGAAGACCATCAGCTCGATGGAGTCGGCGATGACCTCGCGGCTCACCAGGGATGCCTTCATCCCTTCGTAGCCCATAGCGATGCCGTCGGTGACGGCGATGGTGGTGAACTCCCGGGGCGTGCCGCCGGCGGCGGTGACCCCTTGCTTGGCCCAGGCCGCCAGGCGGTTGAGATGGACGTTGCAGGGTGTGGCCTCGTTCCAGGAGCTGGCCACGCCGACGATGGGCTTGCTGATGTCCTCGTCCGTTAGGCCCATGGCGCGGAGGTAGGACCGCGCAGGTGCCCGGGCGTATCCTGCCCGGTAGACTATGTCGCTGGCCAACTTTCTATCGGTTGTCACCATGCTAACGTGTCCTTCTATCGGCCAAATGAAAACGCCCGCCCCGAAGGGATCCCTTCTGGACGGGACGGTACCACCCTTCTTCTCCGCGGGCCCCGTAGTCCGCCGGCACGCGGAGCGCTCTAACGCTGTAACGGGCGCGACCCGGCCAGCCTTGGGGCCCGGGCGATAGGCCCGTGACCTTGGGACCGGCGGCTCCGGGGCGAGTTCGAGGGCCCTGGCTGCCGGGCTTGCACCGACCCGCCGGCTCTCTGGAAGCTGGGGTTCCCCTACTACTCCCCTTCGCGGCCTTTACCGCAGGAGTTGTGGAAAAGATTGTATGGCCGCCTAGCGCAGGGTGTCAAGCGGCCGTACACTGGTGTCGTGCGGTACCTGACCTTGGCGGCGGCCGTAGCCCTGGCCCTGAGCGTGGCCTGCGGCGGGGGCAACGGCTCCGAAACCACGCCTCAGCCCTCTGCCTCAACGCCGGCGCCAGTTCGCACCGCTGCGCCGACGCCCCAGCCCGCTACGGACGGTTTGACCTCCGAGGCCATCGTAGAGGGCATGATCAGGCGGGGGCTGCCCGTGGGTGAGTACGCCAACTTCTCAGCTACCGTGGACCCCGAGGGGCTCCTGGGCAAACCCCACCAGTACACCAGCCGCAGCACTTTCGCCGACGTAAGGATCCTGCCCATGACCCAGGAGTACCCTACGGTGAGCGATGGCGGTGCCGTAGAGGTCTTCGAGAACGAGCCCGACGCCCAGGCGCGCCTGGCTGCCATCACCGCCGCCAACCCGCACCAGCCGGCGTACTTGGAGGGTGTGGTCATCCTGCGCTTGAGCGAGAAGCTGACGCCCGAGCAGGTGGCAGAGTACGAGGCCGGGTTCCGCGCTGTCGTCAGGGGCGAATAGCCGCCGGCTGCAAAGCTTAGGAGCGCTCGTCTTTCTTTCGCCAGGCGAACTCGGTTAGCAGCATTAGGCAGCCTGAGACGAGGGAGTGGCCGCCCAGGATCACCGGCAGCGGCGCCTCGTCGGCGGCGCGGGTGAACTCCCGCAGGAACGGGTCGCGGACTTCGGACCAGCGGCCGGCATCGGAGAGGAAGCGATCTTCGCGGGAGCCCATGGCGCCACGGTGGGCCAGGATGACGCGGGAGTCTATCAGGGCGGCATCTCCCAGCTCCGCCAGGTTCTGGAAGAAGCGGACGGCGCCGACGGCCTCCAAGTGATAAGCCAGGAGGGAGCGGGCAGAGCCGCCGGCAGCGCGGCCCTGCGCCTCCAGGCCCCGCTCCTCGGCGAAGAGGCGCACGCGGCAGGCGGTTTCCCGCTCTAGGTGCTGCCAGGCGTGACTGCTTACGCGGCCCGCCACCACCACCTGGGCGTCGGGGTCGGTGAGCGGGGCACAGACTTGCTCGAGACGCCTCGTATCCAGCGAGAGGGAGCCGAGGTAGGCACGCAGCCGGGGCCCCCCAGCTTCGGCGAGTGTGAGCACCGCCAGATCGGTGGGCCCGTCGATGTCCATTTGGGTCTCTACCGTCCTGGGAAGGGCATCCAGCGCTAACCCGGCGCTCTCGGAGAGCACGCGCGCAAGGGAGTTGTCCCTTTCGCAATTCTCGACCGATTGCAGGATCCGACCGCCCGGCGGCACCGGGAATCCTGCCAGATCCGAAGAATAGGGGTTGTTGGTGACTGCCCAGCCGTCTTTGACTCGCTGGGCGATGGCAGCGAAGTCTTGGCTGCGTAGGAGCGGGACGCTGCCGGCGCCCATGTAAACGGCAGCCCCGACGTTGTGCCTGCGCAAGACGCCCGCCAGCCGGCGTCCGAAGTGCAAGGGCGCGGGATCGGCGTCGATGGTGACCCCTGGGATGTCGCTGGGCCGGGACTGGCCGTCGGTGACGAGGATCGCGCGAGAGAAGGCGCCGCTGGCCAAGGCCGCCTCTATGCTGTCCATCGAAGCAGCCCAGCGGGCGGTGCCCACGATCTCTTCTATGGGGCTGCCGCCGAGACCACCCAGAAAGACGATCAGAGCGGGATCGGTCACGGCGCTCCGGGCGCAGGCCCCGAATCTCTCCCTAGGCGGCGATAAAGGAGGCGATGGGCTGGACCTTGACTCGCGGCAAGAGGATATCGACCTCCCGCCGGTGGCAGAGCTCGGTGCCGGGGTTAAGGACGGAGGCGGTGCCCGCCGCGACCCCCAAAGCCAAAGCCTCTTCGATCCCGCTTCCTCTGCTGAGGGCCAGAACGACGCCTGCCAGGAAGGCATCCCCGGAGCCCACGGCGGATACGGCCCGCACGCGCGGGGCGATGCCCCGCCAGCAGCGTTCCCCGTTGACGGCCACGGCGCCCTCTCGCCCGCGGGTCACGAGAACTTGGCGGACACCCCAGGCCTGCACCTCACGGGCGCCTTGGAGGGTGGACTCTTCGTCGTCCAGGTGGCGCCCCAACAGTCGCTCCAGCTCGCGGCGGTTGCCCTTGAGTATCTCCGGGTGGGCAGCGGCACCCGCCGCCAAGGCCTCGCCATCGGCGTCCAGCACGGTGTGGACCCCGGCGCGGGCGGCGGCCTGGATGATGTCCGCATAGACGCTGGGAGGCAGGGGTGGTGGTATGCTGCCGGCCACGACAAGCCAATCACCAGGTTGCCAGCGCTTGCGGAGACGGGTCTGGAGCTCGTCCACGTACCTGGGCTCCGTGAATGGCCCGGGCTCGCTGAGGATGGTGTGAAGGTGGCGGGACTCGTCCAGGATGGTGATGTTCGTCCTGGTCTGCCCCTTGGTGTGCACGAAGTCGCAAGTGATGCCCTGGGCCTCGAGCGTCTGCTCGATATAGCGCCCCAGGCTGCCAGGGGCGAACCCCATGGCCACGCTTTCGCCGCCCAGTTCCCGTACGACGCGGGAGACGTTTATCCCCTTGCCCCCCGGGTCGAAGCGGCTGGCCTTGACCCGGAGGGTGTCGCCCGCGACGAAGCGGGACAGCACCAGCGTCTGGTCTATGGCCGGATTCAGGGTGAGGGTTATGATCATTGCTCTAGAGGCAAGATCATGCCGTAGTCGCCGTCCCGGCGGCGGTAGAGGAGCGCCAAGGTGTCCCTATCCGCGTCCTGGAACAGGAAGAAGTTGTGGCCCAGGAGCTCCATCTGCTCTATGGCCTCGGCTTCCGTCATGGGCTTCATCTGGAAGCGCTTGAGCCTGACTACCCGGCCAGACACCATCTCGGCGCCGGGTGGGGGCGGCGGCTCCCCTTCGGCCGCCTCTGTGAGCATCTCCTCCTTGTTGATGCGGCGCTCGCTGCGCAGGATCTTCGTCTCCTTGAACCGTTTGATCTGGCGGGCCAGCGCTTCGGCGGTGCTATCCACCGCGGCCAGAAGGTCGAACGACCTCTCCTCCGCCCGGAGGAAGGTGCCGTTGGCGCTCAAGGTCACCTGTACCACGTAGCGGCCCTCCTCTCCTTTGGCCTCCCGCCGCAAGTCGACGATGGCGTGGTCGGCCATGGGGAGATAGCGGCCTAGTTTGCCGAGATGCTCAGTGGCGTACCGGCGGAACTCGTCGCTGATGGTCAGGTGCTGGCCACGGAAGATGATCTCCATGCCTTCTCCTCGCTCCGGGGTGTCCCGGGTATCAACGGTCTTCGGACTTATTATTGTAAGGCCCGGCTCGGGGGCCCTTCAACCAGACGGGTGCCGGCCCGTGGCCCGCTTCCCGCTCGCCCGAGGGCACTCGAAGGGTGAGCGGGGCATACGGCTCATGCTTCGAGAGCCTCAGCATGAGCGGGGGGATTAATGGCCCGGGCGGATCGTGCGTCTGCCGTAGTGGGGGAATTCCGCACAGGAAATCGGGCTGCAGCCCTACTGACCCGAAACATGATAGAGTCAGATGATGGATTTGCTCCTTCGGTTCTTGGATTATGACCGCATATTCCATCTCATCTGCTGTTTTACCAGTGGGCAGAAAGGTGCATTGGCTGGCTAACCGCACCGTTCTCTTCCGCTGGAAGGACTACTTCTTCGTGACCTTCGGTCTCTTCGGAGGTGTCGCCACCTTCGTTGGCGGAGTGATGGGCGGATACCTCATGCTGGGCCAGGGGATCCCGCTCCTGGACTCGGCCCTCATCCTCAGCGGGCTCTTGGTGGGACACGTGGTGGCCGCCCGAGCCGTTCTCTTGCCCTGGTGGGGCCTGCGGCTCTTGCGGCGGCCCGGCCAGGTGCTGCGGACGGTCGAGTTCGCTTCATGGGGAGGCTATGTTGCCATCGCCATCGCCATGGGCATCTATGCCTCGGCATCCCACTTCGGCTTCTTCCAGCTTACGGACATCGTGGCCAGGGTGGGCCCGCTGGCCCACGCCATCGGACGCGTGGGCTGTTTCACCTTCGGCTGCTGTTTCGGCCGCCCGACGCGTCTTCCGTGGGCGGTGCGTTACGAGAACCCGGATGCTAAGGCGGCGCGGGTGGCCGGTCTTCGGGGCGTGCCGATTCACCCGGCACCCCTCTACGAGGCAGCCTACAACGTGCTCCTCTTCGCCATCCTGAACGCCGTCGCCATGGCCGGCGCGCCAGAGGGGATGCCTTCGGCGCTGTACCTCATCCTGTACGGCGCCGGGCGTTTCGGGCTGGAGATGATACGGTACAACGCCCCTTCGGACTACATCGGTCCTCTGCCCCGCAACCAGTGGCTGAGCCTGATCATGCTCGTCTCCGGGCTGGCCATTCTGCCCCTGGACGGACCGGCATCCCAGTTCCACACACCGGACGCCGGGAGCGTGCTAGCGCTCCTACCTGTGGTCGCTCTGTCCAGCGCCTTCGTCTTCCTCGCCTACTCAGTGCACCGGGGCCGTATTGGCCGCTGGTGATGCTGGCGGTGCTATCACGGCAAGGCACCGGGGCTCGGCTGACACCGCCATCGACTCGCCTGGCTGGAGGACGAAGGGCTCGCCATCGACGTGGCAGGGCAACGGGTCAAGGGCTTCGATTGTGACCCGGGCGACGCTCTCCCGAACCACCAGTCGGCCTGCGGGCACGTGGCTTATAAGCCCCCGCAGGGCGTAATACGGCCGCTGGTAGTGGGGAACGTCGCCCACGGCGAACAGCTCCAGCCGGCCGTCGTCCAGTCGGGCGTGGGGGGCGATGCGGAAGAGGCGGCCCTCGCGGCGCCCGTTGGCCAGGTGGGCGATGGTGGCAGACTCTACCAGTGTCCTGCCGCAGGCCGAGACCCGGAAGCGGACTGGCCTGGCGGCGAACATCAGCCGCAAGAGGGGGATTAGATAGGTCAGGGGGCCGCCCCGCTTCTCATCGCTGGTCATGGCCGCTATCTGGCCGCTGACGCCAAGGCCGAGCATGTTGACGTAGTAGCGGCGGCGGTCGCGATTCAGTTGCACCAGGCCAACGTCTATGGCGCGGGTCTGCCCGGCGCGCAGAAGGCGCAGGGCCTCTCGGGGCGCCGAGGGGATGCCCAGGGCGTAGGCCAGATCATTGGCCCCGCCCGCCGGAATGATGCCGAGGGCGCGCCGGAAGCCTGTTTCTGCCAGGCCATTCACCACCTCGTTGACAGTGCCATCGCCGCCGACGGCCACGATGACGTCCTGGGCCTGGGCAGCGGCGGAGGCGGCGATCCTCTGGCCATCGCCCCGGCAGGCAGTGAAAGCGAAGGCGTCGTCCGCCTGCAGGCGGGGCCGCACCTTGGCGAAGGCGCGAGCGCCGGCGCCCCGGCCCGCCCTCTCGTTGACGACGAAGAACACCGCTTATTGGCGCTTCCCGGCCGGAGCCGGCAGGGGTCCATCGTCCATAGCCAGGCATCAATATGGGGCACCCAGGGTCGCTCCGTCAAAGGCTGAGGCCTCAGGCCAGCCGGTGGCGAGGGCGCAGGAAGCGCCAGGCCAGGGCCAGGACGAGGGCCAGGGGGATCCCTAGCCAGATGATCACTACGCCGGCGGTTATGGCCATTGTGCCGGCGACCCTCAAAATATCGCCAGATAGGGCCCAGGCGTCGTCCCAGGCCTCGCGGGCCCAACCGTGCCCCGCTGGTTCCTCCTGAGCGGGCGTGGACGGCGGCGCCAGGTTCACTGTGATGGTGGCCATGTCGGTCAGGTCGTTCAAGAGGTTGATGCGCCCCTGCACCTGCTCGATCTCGCCGCGCACCGAATTCAGCCGGTCCTGTACCGTGAGGATATCCTGGATGGACTGGGCCTTGCCCAGGAGCTGGAGATACTGCTGCTCGATGGACTGTAGGTTGCGAAGGCGTGCCTGAAGGTCCGTGTACTCCTCCGTTACCTCCGAGGCGTCGCTGGACTCAGCCTTGACCTCCTTGGCGATGCCCCGGATCTGGCGCAGAACGGAGTCGTACGAGTCAGCGGGCACGCGCAGGGTGACCGTTGCGGTCTGGCGTTTCGGCGGCGGCTCGTCGGGCTGGGCGTCCGGCGGCTTTGGCAGATCCTGCACTATGATGCGGGAGGACGATACGAAGCCGCCAGCGGACCGTGCGGCATCTTCTACCTGCTGCACACCGGAGATCACATCCTCCACCGTGATCTCCACGGTGGCGCGCCGTATTATCTTGCGGTCAGCAGACGTCGGGAGGCTCGCGTTCCCAGCTTCGCCGCCGGTATCGCTGGACGGCACTCCACTGGGCATCGCCTCTCCGAAGGCGAGGGGCGCGCGTCCGCTGACAGCCGGCAAGCCGCCCGCGGCCGGCTCACTACTGTCCGTTTCCAGTACTTCGTCCCCAGGGGACCGCTGGCCACTCCCCCCGCCTGTGCTCGAAATCACCAAGGCCAGCAGCCCTACGGACGCCAGGCCGGCCACGGCGGCCAGCAATGCCCATCTCTTCATCGGTATCGCCTCCTACGGTGTGTCTTGCCCGTATGACGGAACCGGCGGTCGAAAAGTTCCCCTACTGGGGTAGCCTTACCGAAGCTGGAGACCCTACCGAAGCTGGAGGATAGAGGGGCGCGCGCGGCCGCGGTCGATATCCAGATAGCCGACGGTGCCCAGGCAGGCGCTGCGGTGGTCGGGGAAGGTGGGACTGCCCGGATTGACGATGAGGACGCCCTTGACGGTGAGGATCTCAGCGCGGTGGGTGCTGCCGCGAACGATGATGTCCACCGGGCCTCCGAAGAAGTGGCGCATGAGCCCTTCCAGGGTGCGCAGCGGCGGGACTTCGGGCAACTGTAGATCGTGCACGAGCCCGATGCGCAGTCCGTCCACCCGCAGCGTCTTGCTCTCCGAAAGCCGGGGGTCCGTGGGCGCCACGGTTCGCTCCCAGCCGCCATAGTCTCCGTTGCCTGCGACGGCCAAGACGGGGGCGATCTCCTCCAGACGGTCCAGGACGCTGGTGGACACTAGGTCGCCGCCGTGGAGGATAAGGTCCACGCCGCGCATGGCCTCATAGGCCTGGGGCCAGAGGTCTGGGGCCGCTACCGGGATGTGGGTGTCGGATATCAGGCCGATGCGCATGCATCTAGGTTACAGCAGGATGCGGGCCGGTTTCGACCGCGGCTCATGCTTCGACGGGGCTCAGCATGAGCGGGGTTGGCCGCGGGCTCATGCTCCAAGCACCTCAGCACGAGGGGGTTGTGTGGCGCAGGGCTAGCCGCCTTCGGTCTCGCGGAAGCGCTCCAGGCGGCGAAGGTCTTCGTCCGCCATGTCGACGTGGACGACGCCGTCCAGGATCTCCGTAACGTAGTCCGCAGGCAGGATGACCTCCTCGTGGAAGAAGCCGCCGCGGCTAATGACCAGGGCCTCGATCTCGTCGGTCTCCTCGTCCACCAACACGCGGTCGACGTGGCCGATGTAGGTGTGAGGCTCCCTGCGCCAGACGGGTGCCCCATGCATGATGTGGCGCTCGAAAGAGGCGCGGCGGAAGCGCTCGGCCGGCACCGCGATGCCGGTCAGCAGGTTGGAGAAGGAGGCGGCCAGGGCGGCGCCCACGTTCCAGAGGATCTGGACGGGCCCCTCCCGGGCGGGCTCGCCCGGGCGCGAGATGGGCGGCGTGAAGCTTCGCTCCGCGTACTCTGGCAACTCCCGGAATCGGTCGCGGGTGCATTTGAGCAGGACGCGCTCCTCGTTGGCATCGGCCATCTCCTGGATGGGCACGTTGACGAGGCGAGGTGCGCCGAAGCCGGGCTCCGGGAAGAAGGGGCCGGCGTTGACGACGATATGGGTAACCTCGTTGTCGCGGGGGTCCACCACCACGGCGTGAAGCTTGCCGACGTCTTTGCCGTCGGCGCTGATTACGGCCGCGCCGTGGTGCAGGTTGTCCAGGAGGCGTATCTCACCCATAGGGCCACCCCTAGCGGCCCTTGTATTCGGGCTTGCGCTTCTGGGCAAAGGCGAGGGGGCCTTCCCGGGCGTCCTCGCTCCGGAACACCTGGCCAGCCAGCCTGGCCTCCAGGCGCAGGCCCTCCTCCAATGGCAGCTCCCTGCCTTGGATGGCTGCCTGCTTGATGGCGCGCACGGCCAAGGGGCCGCACTCCAGGATCTTGCCGGCCACTTCCTCGGCCGTGGGCATGAGCTGAGGGAGGGGGACGACGCGGGAGACGAGACCGAAACGCAGGGCCGTCTGAGCGTCGAAGCGCTCCCCCGTGAGCAGGAGCTCCATGGCGAAGGCAAGCGGAACGGCTCGGGGGAGCCGTTGGGTGCCGCCGGCGCCAGGGATGATGGCCCGCTTCGGCTCCGGCAACCCGAAGGTGGCGTGCTCCGCGGCTATGCGGATGTCGCAGCACAGAGCCAGTTCGAGACCGCCCGCCAGGCAGAAGCCGTTGATAGCGGCGATGATGGGTTTCCAGCACTCGAAGCCGCGGGTGATGCCGGCGAAGGGCACGTTCATGGCCAGGGGGCTGGCGCCGCCTGCCATGGCCTGGGCCATGGCCACCAGGTCTGCCCCGGCCGAGAACGCCTGGTCGCCGGCGCCGGTGAGGATGGCGGCCCAGAGGCCATCATCGTCCCGGAAGGCGGTGAAGGCATCGAGCAGCTCCTGGCTGGTGTCGGGGTCGATGGCGTTGCGCCGCTCTGGACGGTTGATGGTGATGTAGGCTAGCCGCCCCTTGGTTTCGAAGATGATGTTCTTAAAGGCGGTCATGGCGCCGCTCCTTGCGCTAGTCGGCTTGACTCGGCGTCAGTATAGCCGACCTGGGCAGGCGCGGCTATCGGGCCGGGGATCCCAGCGCCTGGCACGACGGCAGCGTTGACGCCAGCCCTGCCGCAAAGCGCAGCACCAGCAGCGCATCCACCGCCTCCAGCGACCCCGAACAGTCAATGTCCGCTGCCTGGGCGCAGGCCGCCCCCTCCGGCAGGCCGGCCGAGAGCCTCAGGATGGCTAGCGCATCCACCGCGTCGGCGTCTCCGTCGCAGTCGGCGTCTCCAGGGGAGCCTGCGCTACCTTCGGGCGCCGGCGGGTTGCCCGTGTCGCTGACGTACTCGTTGGGCCCGATGCTGGCCGCGCTACGGCCGGAGAGCTGGACTTGGGCCGTAGTTATCCCGTCCGGCCCCTGCACCCAGAAATGGAGATGGGGCCCGGTGGTGCAGCCGCCATAGGTGGAGGGATGCCCCAAAGGGTCACCCGCGGCCACCGTCTGGCCCGGCGCGACCTGTATGTCATCCAGGTGGAAGTAGGCGCTGGTCCACCCTGTCCCATGGTCGATGACGACCATGGGGCGTGCGGCGTACGTCACCACGCCTGGCGCAGAGGCTAGCACCCAGAAGGCGGAGACTGCCGCGAACCAGCCCTCTTCCCCTTCGCAGACCACGTCCAGGCTGAGGGGCGTATCGGGTGGGAAGAAGTCCAGGGCGTCATAGGAGCCGTGGAAGCCGGCCACCCCAGTTAGCCACGCCTCGCCGTCCTGCCAAGGCAGCAGAAAGCGCGGTGAGGGCGGGCCGCCAGCCCGTCCCGGGGCGGCGCCAGCCAGCGCCCAGGCGAGGGCGGCCAAAGCCAAGGCCAAAGCCAACCTGCGAAGCAGGAGTCCGTGAGCCACGCTAGAGAGACGCGCTTCGGCTCTCCTCGTTACTCCCGGAAAGCCAGGCCGATGATGCGGTACGTGAGCTTGGCTGCAAGCTGCGCGCAGGAGCGGGGCCCCAGCGACGGGGCCAGCTCTGTCACATCGAACCCGACTATCCGGCTCCGTTGCGTCACCGCCTCTATCAGCCGGCTCACCTCGTCCCAGTACAGTCCCCCCGGCTCCGGCGTTCCCACCGCCGGCATGACGGACGAATCCAGGGAGTCCAGGTCGAAGGTGATGTATACGTTCTCCGTCAAGAGTGCGGCCACACCTTCCGGGCCAAGCTGCCGGAACTCCGCCGGCGAGAAGAAGCGCAAGCCCTCCTGCCGGATGAGGTCGTGCTCCTCGCGCTCCGCGCTGCGCAGCCCCACCTGCACTACCGGCGCGAATTCGCCGATGCGACGCAGGGTGCAGGCGTGGTTATAGGGCGAGTCCAGGTAGGTGTCGCGCAGGTCGGCGTTGGCATCGAAGGCCAGCACCGAGAGCCCCGGCACCCGCTTGGCGTAGGCCCTGGCGGCCCCCACGGCTACGGTATGTTCGCCCCCCAGCGTGACCACGAACTTTCCAGCGTCGATGAGCTCCCCCACGACCTCCTCGATGCGCTCCACCATGGCCTGGGGGTTTCCGCTGTGCACCGCGAGCTCCGGCAGCGTGTGTATCCCCACCAGACAAGGCTCCCGGCCGATGCCGATGTCGTAGAGCTCCATGTTGGCCGAGGCGTCTATGATGGCCGCTGGGCCTTCCCGCGAGCCCACCCACCGGGTCGCCGTGGAATCGTACGGTACCGGCAGCACCACCACTCGAGAGGTCTCGAAGGCACTGTGTTCCGGCGGCAGCGCCGCGAAGTTGCGGGGCGGAAAGAAACGTTCGTCCATCATCGGCGGCAGTCACCTCAGCGCCGGCCACTTTCGCTGCGGCCGTCGGTCTATGGGGGGCTCCCGTGTCGCTGCGTCTTCTGCCACTCCCAATCCAGATGGGGCAAGCGCCGCGCCCGGATGGCGTCGGCTGACCCCTCGGCGAGGGCGCTCACGATAAGGGGCAGGGCGATGGTGGCCTCCGCATATACGGTGACGGACTTGGCGTCCGGGGCGATCTTGCGCCAGGACTGGGCCTCCTCGAAGGTGCAACCCGAAAGCCCGCCCCACTGCGGCTGGTCCATGGTGATCTGGATACCGTAGCTGTGGCCCGGACGCTGCCGCCCGTACAGGTACCCCGCCACGCCGCTCTGCTGGATGAAGTTCTTGGGCGTGCCTCCGCCGATGTAGATAACGCCGGTCTTATTAGCCGTGAGCGAAAGGTAGGTCGTTTCCAGGACGTCGCCGATGATGTCGAAGATGATGCGCTTGCCCGTGCGCAGGCGGCCCTCGGCCACTGCCAGACCGTGCACGCTGTCGCCGAAGGCGGGGCAGTAGATCGGCACGCCGTGCTTGGCCGCTGCCGTGAGTATCCCCTCCTGCCGGGCCACCGGCGCCATGGCCTTACCCAAGAGATGGAAGTACTCCCTCGTGGTGTAGGGCCTGTCTTCCTCGAGGGTGAGGGAGAACTCCGTGCAGAAGCGCTCGCCGATGCTGAACTCATGTTCCGGCGCCAACACGTCGTAGAAGCGCACCAGGCGCAGGTGCGCGAGGCGGATATCGTCGCCTTCCGGGTCGCCCTGGGCATGCTCGAAGCCCAAGGTCTCGAAGACGTCATGGTAGAGGTTGGCGCCGGTGCTGACCAGGACGTCGATGAGCCGGTTCTCGATGAGGTAGACGATAACGGGCCGCATTCCCGCGGGCACCATAGCCCCGGCCAGGCCGAAGAATATCGTCACGTCGTCCCGCAGCATGGCATCCCAGATGCGAGCGGCCTGGCCCAGCGTCCGGGCCTGAAAGGCCGTATCGCCCATGCGTTCCACCAGGTCGCGGGCGGTGATCTTGTCTGAGATTTGGAAGGGCCGGAGCTCACCGGCCTCGCCGGCGTTCATGACGCGGCCTGGGCAGCCACTCCTTCGGCCACGCCACTGAAGGGCGCCAGGTTGCGCTCCAGCATCTTGACGTCCATCTCTCGCAGGCGGAACCGCCGCTTCAGGTCCTCGATGACCTGGGAGGCGTCGAAGTCCTTGCACGAGAAGATGTCCGCCCAGATGAGGCGGCGCTCCGGAAAGGTGTGCACGGCTATGTGGCTCTCGGCGATCATGACGTAGCCGGAGACGCCCCAGTCCTCTGGTTTGGAACCCGTATACCGGATTACTGTCGGCTGCGTGATCTTGGTCATTCCCATCATGGCGGGATACTGATCCAGGATCACGCGGACGACGTTTTCATCCGCAAGCTGGTCCGGATCACCTCCGTAACCGTCGATGATGACGTGCATCGATCCCTCCTTTGGGCCCAGGCCCGTTACGCTTCAATGGCCTCCGGCCACCTGTGGTGGACGGGGGCCACGGAGAGACCTGCTCGCCGGCAGGCATAGACGCCTGCCTCCTCGGCGGGCAGTATAGTTTTTCAAACGGTTGCATGTTAACACAGGCAATCCGGCAGAGCAAAGAGATTTTCCGTCAGTCTCGGTAGGCATCGGGCGCCCAGCGCTATTAGCGGGCTATTAGCCCTACAACTTCAGCATTTGTTAATCTCGCGCGGGCGCCTACGCGGCTTCGCGGTAGGCCCGCGGTTATGCGTTGCTCCGAGACCGTACTTTGTGGCTCGCTGCCGGCTCGCGGCCCATAGGGGGCGCCAGCATCAGGAGCCAGTCCAGCACCAGCCTGGCCTGGACGTTCATCTCCAGATGCCGCCGGGCTTCGCCAAGAGCACGTACGAATTCCAGGGCGGCCTCCCGGTCGCAGCCAGCGGCGTCCTGGCGCAGGGCCTCCAACATGTCCGGGTTGCCCAAGCCCTCCTCTATGCCGTTCTGGATCAGCACCACGTCCCGCCACCACTCTCTCCACAGCGCGAGCTTCTCCAACAGAACCTCGCGCTTCTCCTGGAACTGGGAGCTGAGCTTGTCCGCGAGCTCCAGCCGGTCCCTAACGCTCATGCGCGCCGCCCGCCGGCAGAGGTCGATCGCCTCTGCCCGGGCCTCGAGCACGGCCGGCTGTCGTGCCGCCTCCAGCGCCCAGCCGGGCCGCCCGCGAGACAGGCGCGCCAAGAGGCGCGCCTGCTCCGGCTCCAAGCCTTCTGCCAAAAGGGCGGCCTCCAGCGCCGCCAAGGGCAGCAGCGAGAATCCGATGCGGCGGCAGCGCGAGTGGACCGTCGGCAGCAGACGGTCTTCGTGCGCCGACACTAGGACGAATACCACCTGAGGAGGGGGCTCCTCCAGCGTCTTCAAGAGGGCGTTCTGGGCCTCCGTGGTCATGGCGTCCGCAGGATCGATGATGACCACGCGGCTCCTGCCCTCGAAGGGGCTCAGGGAGACGGCCCGCTCTATCTCCCGCACCTGGTCCACGCCGATGGCCTTCCGCTGCGGCGCGTCCCCGGAAGGATCCACCGTGACGCGCAGCAGGTCGGAGTGGATTCCGGCCTCGACGCGCTGGCACTGGGCGCACCGGCGGCAGGGCCGCTCCGCCTCTTCTACCTCACAATTCAGCGCCTGCGCCAGGCGTACGGCCAGGGCGGCCTTGCCCACACGCTCGGGCCCGGCCAGAAGGTAGGCGTGGGGCGGCGAAGGGCCGGCAACGAGGCGCGACAACGCCGCCACTGCCCTCTCGTTGCCGATGAAGTCCCAAGCCACGCCGCGCCCTCACTCTGGAGGCCAAACATCACAGCGCATCAGGTCCTCGTAGGTCTCCCGGCGCCGGATGAGCCTGGCCTGGCCGTCCTTCACCAGCACGATGGCTGGGCGCAGGGAAGCGTTGTAGTTGCTGGCCATCGCCAAGGCATAGGCACCGGCTACGGGCATCGCTACGATGTCCCCAGGTTCGATGGGGGGCAGCTCTGCATCGCGCAGTAGGATGTCGCCGGATTCACAGTATTTCCCGGCCAGCGTCACCCGCTCGCGCCGGCCGTCGTTCATCTTGTTGGCCACGACGGCGGAGTACTGGGAGCCGTAGAGGGCGGGACGGATGTTGTCGGCCATTCCGCCGTCCAGGGAGACGAAGCGCCGCACCTCAGGCACCTCCTTCCAGCTCCCCGCGGTGTACAGGGCCACGGCCGCCCGGGCCACGATGGCCCTCCCCGGCTCCACAAAGAGCGCCGGGGCCTCGAGTCCGTAGCGCCGGCAGGCCTCGCGCAGGGCGCCAGCTATCGCCTCGGCGTACTCCCCCGGCGAAGGCGGCTCTTGATCCGGTGTGTAGGCCACGGCAAAGCCGCCGCCAGGGCTGAACTCCGCCAAGACGAAGCCATAACGCTCCTTCATCCGGGCAGCGAACTCCATCACAACTTCCACCGCCTGCCGGTAGGGCTCCAGATCGAAGACTGGCGACCCCAGGTGCACGTGCAGACCCACCAGGTCGAGCCCTGGCATCCCCTGGGCCTGGCGCACGGCGGACTCCGCCTGGCCCGTCGGCAGGGGGATGCCGAACTTGCTGTCCAGCGTGCCCGTCGTGGTGTGAGCGTGGGTATGGGGGTCGATGCCTGGCGAGAGGCGGAGCAGGACCCTTTGCCTCTGTCCCCGGGCGGAGGCCAGCCCGCTCACCAGATGCATCTCGTGGAAGTTATCGATGACGATGCGCCCGATACCGTAGTCCAGGGCCTCCCGCAGCTCCTGTTCCGACTTGTTGTTGCCGTGGAAGTGGATCCTCTCGCCGGGGAAACCCACGGAAGCGGCGATGGCCAGCTCCCCACCCGAGACGACGTCCAGGTCGAGCCCCTCCTCGGCGATGATCGCTGCCAAGGCCCGCCCGAGGTAGGCCTTGGCCGCGTAGGCCACCCGCGTCCCTGGGTAGGCGGAAGCGAAGGCCTCGCGGAAGGCCCGGCACTGGCCCCGCAGCGTCTCCTCATCGAAGACGTAAAGTGGGGTGCCGAAGTCTGAGGCCAGGGCTACAGCATCGCACCCTCCGATGGTCAGGTGGCCAGCGTCGTTGACGCCGGCGCCCACGGGCAGTACAGCGGCCAAGCCTGGGTCCAAGAGCGACTTCCTCCGGATGCGATTATAACTGCACGGGGCCGGACTTCGGCCGGCGGCCTGGCACGATGAGCCGCCGGACGCGCTTCAGCCCGGCAACAGCCACTCGCCGTCGGAGCGAACCACGCGCCCTTCAGCCTCCAACTTGGCCAGGTGCGCCTCGATCTGGCGCAGCGCCATCGGCACCATCCGCCGGTCCAACTCCATGTAGATGGCGTCCAGCATGGCCCGGGGCGTCGTCTTGCCGTCCGCCAGCAGGCGCAGCACCTGCGCCTCCCGCTCGCGCCGATGGTCGATGAGCTCCTGGAGCTTGTGCGGCACGTCGTGCACCACTTGCCCGTGCCCTGGCAGCAAGAGGGCTGCGCCGAGGCCTTTGAGCTTCTCCAGGGACTGAAGATAGAGCCCCATGTCGCCGAAGGGCGGCGGCGAGATGGCCACCGTCCCGAGCCCCAAGACCGTATCCCCTGTGAACAGAGCTCGTTCCTCCGGCACGTACACGCACACGGAGCCCATGGTATGCCCCGGCGTGTGAACGATCTCCAGACGCAGCCCGCCGACCTTCAGGGACTCGCCGTCCGCTACCCGAAGGTCTGGCCCCGCCTCGGCCGCTTGCTGCCGGAAGCGCCGGATCTGCTCCGCTATCTCCGCCCGATCGCCGGGCACCTCGATGTCCTGCGGCACATCGCCCTGCCAGTCCCGGAGGAACTCCTCCTCCTTGGGGTGAAGCGCAGTGCGCGCCCCCGTAGCCTCTCGCATCTGGGCAGCGCCGCTGGTGTGGTCGAAGTGGTGGTGGGTCAGAACGATGTATAAGACCCGCAGCCCTGGCCACGACTTCAGCATCTCCAGCCGCTCCGCCACCGACTTGGCGTCGCCGAATCCGCTATCGATGAGCGCCGCTTCGCCGCCGTCCGCTACCAAGAAGACGTTCGGGGACTGCGGGCCTGTGTAGAAGGCGGGCTGGGCCGGCAGGGAGTAGATCCGCGGGGTTATCTCTACGGCTGCCATTCGTCCCTCAGCACGCTCATCATCAGGCAGTTGATCGGCTCGCCCCGGCGCAACCTGTACTGGCGCAGAACCCCTTCTCGCACGAAGCCGCACTTCTCATAGCAGCGGATGCCGCGCTCGTTGTCCTCGTCGGTAATCAGTTCTACCCGCCGCAGCCGCATCTCACGGAAGGCGTAGCCGAGCACCAGGCGTATGGCTTCCGTGCCGTAGCCGCGTCCCCACTCCGCTTTCTCGCCGATGCTGATGCCCAGCGTCCCCCGTGCGTTGGCTTCATCGATGTTCATAAGACCCAGGTTGCCGATGGGGCGGCCCTCCGCCTCGATGACCCAGGCGATGTGGTGCGGGTCCTCCTTCACGTCCCGGTACCATTCCCACTCGTCCTCCATCGTCAGATCTGGCCTCTCTGACATGGACAGCCAGAACCGCACCTCTGGGTCGTTGAACCAGCGCAAGAACAACGGCAGATCTGCCTCTCCCACCGGCCGCAGAAGCACCCGGTCACCCGCCAGTATGGACTCCGATATCACAGTGGCGATATCGTACAGGCAGCCGCGGACTGGAACAAGGGCGAGGAGGGCCACAATGGAGACGTACGAAGACGGCGATCTGCGACTCCTGCGCATCGGGCCCATCGGGCCATATGCCAACAACGCCTACGTCATCGCCGACGCCCAGGCCGGCGAGGCCATCATCGTGGACATGCCCAAGGGCAGCGAGGATGTCCTGGAAGCGGCCAAAGGCCTCCGCGTGACAGCCATCGTCCTCACCCATAGCCACCACGACCACTGGCTGGACTACGATCTGGTGAAGGCGGCCACCGGCGCGCCGGTCTATTGCCATCCAGCGGAGCGTCTGATCCCCCGGGAGAAGATCGACTTCCCCCTGGCCGATGCCCACGAACTGCGGGCGGGCCGGATCAACGTGCTGGCCATCCACACGCCGGGCCATACCCCGGGCAGCACCTGCTTTCTTGTCGGCAGGCACCTCATCTCCGGCGACACGCTGTTCCCGGGCGGCCCGGGCCGGACAGAGACGCCCCAGGACCTGCAACAGACCATCGCCTCCATAACCCAGCGGTTGTACGCTTTGCCGCCCGACACGATCGTTCTCCCGGGCCACGGCGACGGCACCACCATCGGCGCCTCGAAAGAGGAGTACGCCGTTTTCGCCTCTCGCCAGCATCCCCCAGACCTCTGCGGGGACGTCCTCTGGGAGGCCTGAGGCGTGGTGAGTTTCGGCGAGAAGTTGGCGAGAGCCCTCTGCGACACTGGCCGTGGAGGTTGAAGGATGAGGAACCTGAACTGGATCGTCACCGTCTTCGCCGTAGCGCTGGCCGCTGTGGCGGCCCAGAGCCCCTTCTTCTAGGCCGCCCGGAGGAGCGGCAAGTTTCTGGCGAGAACACGGCGAGAGGGCCTTTGCGACACTTGAGCCAGGGAGGTAAGCGATGAGACTGAACGTGGACATGGGTAAGCTCAACTGGCTCGTCACCGCGCTGGCCGTTGCCCTAGCCGCCGTCGCCGCCCAGAGCCCCTTCCTCTAGAATGCGATGCGAGCCGGTGTCCTGGTCCTTTCAGCAGCCCTCTTGCTGGCTGCCATCGCCGGCCAGAACAGCCTCCTGAAGTCAACCAGAGCCGAAAGCACAACCCCGGCCATCACTGCCTGCGCCCTCGAGGGCGCCGCTGTCCAGGGGACGGGCTGTACGCAGCCCCCCCTGGACAGCATCCCCGGCACCGTCATTAGCTACGAAGTCTTCTCCAACGCCTGCGGGGGACCCGCCCGCGACTTGCATGTCCTGCGCTACGCCCCGGCAGGGGCAGGCAGGGCAGCGCCGGTAGTCGCCACCTGGTGCTCGTGACCGGCGGCCCCGGGCGGGCCGTAGTTGACCATAACCTCTCCTACTTGCCGTAAGGCGTTCTTTTTTTCGAAATTTCGCTGGCAACCCCTTGACATCCCAATGGTATTGGGATATTAATGGGTTTACCTAACATTTAGGTAATCCCGCAGGGAAAGGGGGGTTGTACATGAAGGCCAGACTGCTCTACCTCTCGTACTCCTTGCTGGTGGTCGCAGCGGTGGTCGTCGCAGCCGCCGCTGGGGTCATGCGAGGGTAGCCGGCCAACCCGGAGTCGCTCATACGCCCCATTTCACATTCGCGGACGGTGAGCGCCAAGAGGCGCCTCTACTTCCCGAAGGTGGTAATCCGCCTAGGAGTGGTGGCGCTTCTTGCTGTCTCTCTACAGATCGCAGCCATCTATCTGCCCACCTCCACCGGTGTCCTCAGGCGGATCCTGTTCGTCTCGTCGTACATCCTCCTCATGGCCTTCGCTGCCGCGAACTGGCGGCGCATCGGCATCATTATCCTGTCCATCGGTCTGGTCATGAACTTCGCTGTCATCGCAGCCAACGGCGGGCTGATGCCCGTGACCGCTGAGTCTTACCAGCGCATTCACGAAGAGGACCAGATCGCGGGCGTCAAGGAGGGCGAGGCCATACCTCACAGCAAGAACGTCCTCCTGGCCCGGGAGGACGTTCGCCTATGGTTCCTCTCGGACCGGCTGGTGCGCACCTGGGGGCCCCCAGCCGTGCGCATCATCAGCATCGGCGACATCTTCATCCTGGTCGGATTCGTCGTCACCCTCGGCGAGCTGTTCCTTCCCCGGCTCCAGCGGGTGCCTGCGGCGCCGGCTGCTCAGGAACAGTTATGACGGGCCGCCTCGGGCAGGGACGCGGGCAGGGGCAGTACCGCCGGACATCTCTGTTGTCCTTCGGAAGACTACTGCGAAGGCTGCGTGCAACCACTGGCGGATAGGCGTATATTGTCGGTAGCACAGACGTGACGTAGCGGGCAGAGCACAGGAAAGGAGACAGGCATACCATGTCCCGTTTAAAACATTTGCGGTACCTCCTTATGGCGTTGGTCGCTTTGGGCATCCTGGCCGCCCTCGCCGCCTGTGGGGGTGACGAGGAAGA
>DAOUAG010000111.1:0-1515 GCA_034433815.1 Dehalococcoidia bacterium
AGGTGCGCACCCGCTCCTCCGGGTGGAGTTCGCCGTCCCGGAGCGAGAGGATCGGCTTGACTCGGAGTACGGCCCCGAGGAACGCCCTGGCGCGGCCGATGCGGCCGCCCCGGCGCAGGTACTCCAAGGTGTCGAACGCCATGTAAAGGTGCAGATTTGGCACCATCTTGTGTACGAGCTGGCGGATCTCCTCGATGGAGGCGCCCCCAGCAGCCGCCCGCGCCGCTGCCTCCACCGCGAAAGACATGCCCATGGAGATCACGCCGGAGTCGATGACCTCGATGCGAGCGCCCCGCTCCGCAAGCTGCCGTGCGGCCTGGCAAGCCACGTCGTAAGTGGCAGAAAGCTTGGACGACAGATGTATGGAGACGATCTCGTTGGTCTCCTTCAGGAGATCTTCGTACACGGCCAGGAAGTCGCCCACCGAAGGCGCAGACGTAGTAGGGTGCACCTTTCCGGAGACCAGCTTGTCATAGAAGAGGTCATGGGTGATATCGACCCCTTCCTTGAAGACCTCATCGCCAAAGATCACGCTGAGGGGCACTACGGCCACACCCAGCTCCCTCGCCATTTCGGCCGGCATGTCCGACGTGCTGTCGGTGACGATGCGGACGGTCACGGGCAGCCTCCTTCGCCGGTAGTATATCAGGAGCGAGAGGACAGCAAGGGTGTCTACTCTACGGAGATGATGTAGTCGTAGTGGGGTTGGCCACCGAACACCACCTCCACCTCGTGGTTCGGCAGGCGCCGGCGTAGCTCGTTTGCCAAGGCCTTGGCGGCCGCCTCTCCAGTACCGGCCCCGTAGTACAGCGTGATGAGGCTGGTGCCGGGGCCCGCCACCGGTTCCAGCGCCAGGATGGCAGCCTCTTCGGGGGAAGAGGCCGCCAGCTTCAACTCGTCGTCTACTATGGCGATAACCTGCCCTTCCTGGACCTTTACGCCCCCGATGCTGGTGGAGCGCACGGCCCTCGTGATCTCCACCGTGTGCACTCCAGCGCTGCCCTCTGCCATCGCCGCCGCGTTGGCTTCGAGGGAGTCCTCAGGGTTCATGGCCAACAGTGCAGCGATGCCCTGGGGCATGGACCGGGTGGGCACTACCCGCACCCTCTTCTTGGACAGCTCCTTGGCCTGCTCCGCCGCCAGGATGATGTTCTTATCGTTGGGCAGCACCACAACGTCCTCCGACGGACAGCCATCGATGGCCTCCAGGATCTCCCGCGTGCTGGGATTCATGGTGGGGCCTCCGGGCACGATCCTGGTGCAGCCCACGCTGCGGAAGACCCGTGCCATCCCTTCGCCAGCGACCACTGCCACACTGGAAACGGCCCCGGGCAACGCCTCTGGCGCGCCGCCTTCCGGTACGCCGCCCTCAGGCGCCCCGGCCTGCATCTCCTCGTGCATCCGCACGAACTCTTCGGCTTGGCGCCGGATGTTGTCCACCTTCACCTGGGTCACGCTGCCCGCGGACGTGGCGTAACTCAAGGCCGCCCCCGGATCGTCCGTGTGCACGTGCAC
>DAOUAG010000112.1:0-4608 GCA_034433815.1 Dehalococcoidia bacterium
GTTCAGACGCAACCGCAGGCGCCCTCGCACCGTTCAGGCTTTCATCGACTCTATGGCCGAGATCTACGCTGTCCCCCTTCCCAGCGCCTGAATCTGCGGCCTCACACCCCGAGTACGCTCTGGCGAATCTCCTTTAGAATCTCCACATTGCGCCGGTCAGGCCCCTCGCCCTCGAAGCCGGGCACCTCGAGGAGAAAGGGCAGGTCAACGAAGGCGGAATGGCCCATGATGTTGGCGAACCCCTCTCGCCCGATATGCCCCTCGCCAATGTTCTCGTGACGGTCGAGACCTCCCCCCAAGGGGCACTTGGAGTCGTTGGCATGGACGGCCACCAGGCGCTCCATCCCTACGTCCGCCTCGAACTCCTCCATCGCCCTCAGAAGCCCCTCGCGCGACCGCAGGTCATAGCCGGCGGCAAAGGCGTGCTGCGTGTCCAGGCAAACCTTCACTCTCGGGCTGCCGGCCTCGCGAGCGATAAGACCCAGCTCCGCAAACCTGGAGCCAACGGAACCGCCCATTCCAGCGCTGTTCTCAAGGATCAGCCACGTGTCCTCCGGCGTCGCCTCGACGACCTTCTGCACATACTGGATTACCTGTTGCACGCGCGCCTCATAGCCCGCGCCCCGGTGACTACCCAGGTGGAAGATCACCCCTTTGGCGCCAAGGAGATGGGCTGCTTTCATGTCTTCGATGAGAGCGTTCAGGGACTTATTCAAGAGTTCGGGGCTGTCGGCCGCCAGGTTAACCAGATACAGGCCATGGATGAAGCATGGGCCTATGCCGGTCTCCGCCGCCTTGGCCCGGTACGCTTCCACCTCGGCGGAGGTATAGCTCTTGCGCTTCCAGGCCTGGGGTGCGCCGGAGAAGATCTGGATCGCTTCGGCGCCGATCTCCACGGCCCGGTCGATGCCGCGGTCGACGCCGCCGGCAGTACGGACGTGCGCGCCGATCTTCATAAGGTCTCTCCGTCCTCTTCTTGCTGGCCCTGGGCCCTTCCCCCTGGTCCACAGCCGCGGAATCCATCCGCCAGTATAGCAGGGCATGCGTCCTCCCTGATGCACTCTTGCCGATCCTTCGTTTTCCAACGGTCCTCCAATAAATGGCGTCTAAGATCGGATTATCACGCCGTTAGCCGGCTCCCACCGGGGCCTGGAGAGGACGGCAGGATCGAAAGACGCAAAGGAGGAGTGGAAGAGTTTGAGGACCGAGAGAGTTAGTGCCGCGAGGCACATCGTGATGCGGGCCGGCCTCGCCTTCGTCCTCACCTGGTTCGGCATACACGAGCTCCAGGACCCCGGCCAGTGGGCCGTCTTCGTTCCCTCCTTTGTGGCGGACGCCTCCCCTGTAGGGATCAACCTCCTGGTGCTCCTCCATGGCTTCTTGCTCACCGTTGCCGGCGCCTCCGTGGGCCTCGGCATCGCTTGCCGTCCCGGCGCCATATTGGCCGTTGGCCTGCTGACAGAGGTCATCCTCGGCCTGATCGTCGATAGCGGCGTCAGCGACCTCATGGTCCGGGACGCCGGCCTCCTCGCCCTGGCAGCGGCTTTGGCCCTGGACCCAGTCAGGGTCTGGCACATCGACAGCGTCGTGGGTAGGGCCTGGCCCTCTCCGGCACGCCAGGCGCGCGGGCGGGCCGCCAAGCGCGGGCGGCTCAGCCCAGCGCCTCCAGCCAGCAGGTGGCCACAGGCCGGCGCGGCGGCCATCCTGGTGTCAGCGGTCCTGGCCCTTTCCGTCCTGCTGCACGCCACCGGCAGCAGCGGCAGCGCGCCCTCAGGCAGCGTGGCCCTGCCTGCGGCCGCCAGCCAGGCGACCCGCGCTCCGGCCCCGCCGGGCAATACGCCTGCCTCCGCCCCGCCAGCGGCAGGGACACCGGCGCCCCAGGCCACACCCGCTCCGGCATCCTCCGTCCGCTTCGACGAGTGGCAGTGGAAGCCCTGGTCCTACCAGATATACCCAGGCGAACCCAATGCCGACGCCAAGAAGGCCCTGGCCGGCTTCCAACTGATCGTTGACGACCAGGGCGACCGGGCGCTCATCAAGCTCAAGGCCTTGAGCCCGCGTTACCGCGACTCCGAGCTTTATGTCGACAAGGGAAACACGGCCTACTTCGTCGAGACGTCCATGCGCGACGACCCGGCAGACCAAGAGAACAACCTTCGGGATGACGGCGTTATTGTCGTCAATCCGGAGGGCTACATCCTCGGCCGGTAAGGGCGCCCGGGGGTTCGCGGCCCTCTGGACGGCGCAAGCGCAGAGCGATAACATGTAATCACCAGCCGCCCCGTTTGGAAGGTCGCCCGATGCCTGACAGGCTCCAGCAAGAGATAGAGGAGCTGCTTGCCAAGCTGGACACGTTCCCGCCGAGGCGGCCCCTTGCCCGCCGGCTGGCCGACGCAGTCAGCTCACCCTTCCGGGGCCTGAGGCGGGCTGTCGCAGGGATCCGGCTGCCTCACCTCAACGCTGGCCACGTCCTCCTGATCGCCATCGCGGTCATCGTCGTGGCCTACCTCGGGCTCCCTGGCGGCGGCGTTACCCGATGGCTCATCGCCCTTGGCATCATCGCCTTCATCGCCGCATTCGTCATGTCGCTGAGGCGGCAGTCCCGGCCTCCCGAGAAGTACTGGCGAGACCGTCCGATGGACCTCCGCAGCCCCAGCACAGGGTATCGCTTCCGGTGGTGGCGGCGCCGGCCGCCACGCTAGTGCCTGTCCGCCGCCCGCACCTATACGCCGGCCTGGCCCTGGCCTTCTTGGCCCTGCTGGGCGCATGCGGCGGCGGGCCACGATCCTCTCCAGAGCCCGCCTCACCCAGCGCCACGCCCAGCGCCCAGACGCCCGCGCCATCGCCATCACCCGCAACGACTGCGCCGCTGGCCTTCGACTCGGCCCGGGCGCTGGAGCACATCAGGGTGCTCTCGGTGGACATAGGCATCCGGGCCGCTGGCACCGACGGGGAACGCCGCGCGGCGGAGTACATCCGCGGCCAGCTCTCCTCTTACGGATACCGGTCCTTGTCCCAAGGGTTCACCTTTGAGTCCTACGTAGACGACGGCTCGACGGTGGAGGTGATCTCGCCCCGAGGCCAAACGCTGGCTGCACTGGGCCTCGCCGGCAGCCCTTCAGCCACAGCGGAAGGAGAGGTAGTCGATGTCGGCAAGGGCTCTTGGGCGGAGTTTCGGGCGGGAATGGCCGGGAAGATAGCCCTCATACAGCGGGGAGACATCACCTTTGGCGAGAAGGTAGCCAACGCTGAGGCGGCCGGCGCCGCGGGCGTCATAATCTACAACAGCTCGCCAGGGCCTTTCGGTGGGGATCTCGGCGGGACCAGCCAAATACCGGCGGTAAGCATCTCGATGGAGGACGGCCAGTCGTTGCTGGCCATGGTTAGTGAAGGGGGGTTGCGAGTCCGCATGACGGTCATGGCCCATACCGCAACGCTCGAGTCCCAGAACGTCATCGCCCAGCCTCCAGACGGCATCTGCGAAGCGGTGGCCGGCGCCCACTACGACTCCGTGCCTACGGGGCCCGGCGCCAACGACAACGCCTCCGGGACGGCGGTGGTCCTGGAGATGGCCAGGCTTCTTGCGGCTGACGGCCAGTATGACCCCGTCTGTTTTGTCCTCTTCGGGGCAGAAGAGGTCGGGCTCCTGGGCAGCTCCCACTACGTAGCGTCCCTGACCTCCGCCGAAAAACAGCGCCTAAAAGGGATGCTGGACTTCGACATGTTGGCCGTCGGCTCGGGCTGGCCCCTGGAAGGCAGCCCGGAGTTAACGCCGATAATAGGCGAAGCGGAGGAGGCACTGGGTCTTCCCCATAGCGCCTTGAGCATTCGCGGGGCCGCGAGCAGCGACCATGCGCCCTTTATCCAAGCTGGCATTCCGGCAGTGATCTTCAGCTGCTTCTGCGATCAGCACTATCACACGGCGCAAGACACGGTGGAGTTCATCCAGGCCGAACGGCTGCGGGAGGCCGGGCAGATGGGGCTGGAAGTCCTGAAGAGACTCCTGGCGCCTTAGCTGCCGGGGCGCCGCTTGCCAGCAGCCTCCCGTTGCGTTAGTATGCCGGCGACGAGAGAGATGCGACCGCGGATCCTTGCGCCCCTATTCCTCTTGGCCCTTGCGACTGTAGCGGCCGCCGCTTGCGGCGGCGGTGGCGGCGGGCCTTCCGGCACCGCCGGGTCCCTTACCGACCCCGAACGGGTGCCCACAGCATCGCCCTGGAAACAGCCACCCGAGGTGATAATCCTGGACCCGAACAACCTGACGCCCATAAGCGGCGGCGGTCCCCTCCCAGAGGAAAGCGGCGCCGCAGGGGAGGCCACGCCGGAGCCAGGCACCTGCGGGAAGACCTACACGATTCAGCCCGGCGATAGCTTCTCCCTCATCGCCGAAAAGTGCGGCCTACGCCCCAGGACATCATCGACGCGAACCCCGGGGTCGACCCGAGGGCCTTGAGCATAGGTCAGGTCATCAACCTGCCTCAGTAAGAGGCTCGCCTTCGCGCTTGCTCCCTCTCTGGGCGCTGTGCTACCATCGGCGCGCAACACGGCGATCGGCTACATGATTGACGGGGCCTATAATTCACGGCTATGGCTATTGAAGAGAAGCGC
>DAOUAG010000113.1:0-8770 GCA_034433815.1 Dehalococcoidia bacterium
TCCAGGAGCCGCGCTGCTTGGATAATGACCTGTTCCGTGTCCGTGAAGGAGATAGTTTCGCTCATGGCTGGTACCCCTCGTGGATGTTCTCCGCTGCGCGGAGCTGCTCCAGCCTTTCGCGGCCCACCCTCTTTTCCAGCATTTCGGCATCAGATTCAACGCTATAAATCCACTTGTCTAGGTACTCGGCGATCTTGCCCGCTTGCTGCGCCATGACGAACTCCATAAAGTGAGGCAGGTCGCCCTTGTACATGCCGGGCATGGCCCCTGGGTAGGCGCCGAAGGGGGCGTGCACCACGGCGTCCACCATGTAGTAGGGGATAGTCGTGAGCCCCGGCGAACGCCTGATCTCCTCCGTGTCCACGATCTCCTCGGCGGTGATGATAACGCGCTTGGACGCCGCGGCTGTCTCGACCGGCGCCAGGCCAGGCCCAAAGATGCGGCAGTTACCGAAGCGGTCGGCCTGATGCACGTGGATCAGCGCCACGTCGGGGTTGACCGCCGGTACCAGCACGATGGGCTGGCCGGTAAAGGGGTCTTCCACCAGCTTCGCTCCGCCGCTGGTGAAGCAGTCGGTGCCTCCAAGGAAGCGCATCGGCAGAAAGGGCACACCCATGGCGCCCGCCTGGTGACGCAGCGCTAGCGCCCCGTTGCTCCACTCGATGAACTTCACGCGGCCCTCCCGTAGGGCGGCGTTGATGACGGGGCCCGTCTCCATCCACCCCACGTCCACCCGCTTGACACAGCCGCCTGCCACGAGGAGCGTGACGTCCTGCGCCGTGAACTTGGCCGCGACCCACAGGTCCTTCTTCTTCTGCCGGATGATCTCACGGATGAGGATGGCAGGTCCGCGCACCATCACGTTCGTGTCGTAGCTCACGTAGTCGCCGTCGTGCACGAAGCGGGACACTGCTTCCGCTGCCGTCATCATCTTGTCGACCTGGGCCGTGGTCTTGTGCTCGCGCACGAAGCGGCGGAAGCCGTCCGGGTCTGGTGGTCGGAACTCCCCTTGGCCGGATGCGATGACACGCATAGATGGCTCCCTACTGTTGCGGCGGCGCTGCCGGGGGGATCTGGAAGGCCAGGATGCGCTCTTCGATCCCCAGGGCTCGCATGAGGTACTTGAGCTCCGCGTCGCGCCAGGGCAGGGGCGCCGGCGTCTGGAGCATCTTCGCCTTCTTCAGCTCCTCCACCACTGCCTCGTCGCGCGCGAAGGGTTTCCCGAACTCCATCTCGTGGAAGAGAGTCTCGAACGGGGCCTTCACGGTCTGCCCGCCGGCCTCCCAGGATTCGGCCGGGTAGCCCACGGACATGAGACATACCGGCCTGGCGCTCTCGGGCAGCTTCAGGAGGTTCGCCACCTGCTCCAGGCGTGGGCTACTCATACAGCAGACGCCAAGCCCTTCATCGTAGGCGGTAAGCATCGCCTGGCAAACTGCCAACCCCAAGTCCATGTAGGCCAGGGGGGCCTCCGCCATCTGTCTCCAGGCGGCCCCGAACACAGGCTTCAACGTGCGGTCGATCTCTGCCTTAGTAGCTTCGGCGTCGACGCCGATGCGCCTGGTGTCGGCCAGGTTTTTCAGATCCTGGATCCATTTGTTGATCTCGTAGGCCGCCGTATCGTGGTACCAAAGAATGAAGACCGGCGCCGTCTGCATCTGTTGGTATCCCAGGGGCGGAGTAATGGCTTTGAGAAGCGCCTCCGAGGCCTGCTCGCGCCAGATCACGATGGCCCGCGCCGAGTTCACGTTGCCTACGCACGATGCGATGCGCGCTGCCTCCAGCATCTTCTGGATCTTCTCCCGCTCCACCGGCCGGTGTGGCAGATAGAAGCGAATGCTGCGGCGCCGGCCTAACACCTCCTTAAACTCCATGGATCTTACCCTCCAACGCTAGTCTTCTGGCCTTTAATACCGCTCGATGAGGAACCTGGCGCCCGCCAGAGACAGAACCTCGCTGGTCCCGTCTTCGATGAGGGAGGCTCGCGCATCCCGGAATAGCTTTTCGATCAGCATCCCCTTGGCCAGCCCGTATCCTCCGTGAAGCTGGAGCGCATCACTGGAGACCTGAAACGCCGCATGGGTGCAGAACACCTTAGCGGCGACGGAGTAATGGGGCTGCGGCGGAACGCTGGTCAGGTTGTAGACGAAAGCTGCTCTGGAGAGCTGGCGCGCCGCCTCCACCTTGATGAACATGTCCATGAGCTTTAGTTGCACGGCCTGGTGCTCGCAGATCGGCTTGCCCCCCTGTACCCGCTGGCGGGCGTAGTTCAATCCTTCCTCGAAGGCGGCCCTGGCCAGCCCCGTGAAGGTGGCGCTCATCCCGGCGTTAGCCGAGGCAAGAATCATGTCGCCCAGCATGGTATAACCCTGGGGCATCACCATCATGTAGCTCTTGGGGATGCGCACGTTATCGAGGAAGATCTCCCCCTGGTTGAGGGCGCGTTGGCCCAGCTTGTTGAGCGGCTTTCCCTTGCTCACGCCGGGCCCGGCCAGGGGCACGAAGGCGACGCCGCTGCCAGCCATGCCCCTGCTGCGGTCGATGCACACGTGCATCATGCAGTGGGTGGCGATGGTTCCGTTGGAGACCCATGCAGACTTCTGTCCGCTGATCACCCAATCGTCGCCGTCTAGTTCGGCGTGGAGGTCGAAGGCGATCTCCGGGCTCGGCTCCTTCCCCATGAACACGGCATCCGACCCGTGCATCGGCTCCGTAACTCCCCAGCATCCGATGTACTTCGCCTCTCGGTCTTGGGCAAAGGGTACGACGAACTCTTGTATCAGCTCCTGATGTCCCATCCGCGCGGCGAAAACGAACGGCATTGACGCCACGCCCAAGGAGATCGATAGGTCCGCGGCACCCCATCCCATCTCCTCAGAGTAGATGTGCTGGGCCATGGGCGACAGGTTGACTCCTCCCAGGTTCTCGGGCAGAGCGCGCGTGTGGTAACCCAGCTCATAGGCCCGGCGGAAGACCTCCCAAAGCACGGAATCCTTGGCGATGACCTCTTCTGGGGTCTTCTGGTCGAGCTCCATGGCAGCGGGACGGAGGATGTCTGCCGCGAACCGGTGGATCTGCTCCTTGAGGGCTGTCTCTTCCTGCGTCAGGTCCTTCTTGAGGTCTAGGTAGGTGCTCACCCGTGGCTTCCCTCCCTGGCGGCCCGATGGGAAATTCTCGCCCTGCCATCGTCGTCTTGTCTATCGGGCATTGTCGCAATCCGCGTGCGGAAATTCCCCACATCGCGCCTAATGCGCCTGCCCCACCGCAAAATACGCACTTCGCCTGATAGACGACGCGTTGGCTTCAGCCCAGAATAGCCGGTGACTCTTGGCCAGGCAATCTCTGGGAGGGTAATGCCATGGTTAGCACCATCCGGCGCCGGCCGGCGCAAGTGGAGCACCGGCGCAACAATGAGAGCGAAGAGGCGTATCGCAAGAAATGGCGCTGGGATAAGGTCTTCAACGCCACCCACTGCGTAGACTGCTACCCAGGCAACTGCCCGTACCGCGTCTACGTTCGTGACGGCGTCATCATAGCCGATGAGCAAGCGGGCAGTTTCCCCATCATCGATAAGAACGTGCCCGATCTCAACCCTATGGGCTGTCAGAAGGGCGCCGCCTGGAGCCGCCTTCTGTACTCTCCCGAGCGGGTTTTGCACCCTCTGAAGCGAGCGGGGCGAAGGGGCGAAGGCAAGTGGGAGCAGATCTCCTGGGAGCAGGCGGCTACCGAGATCGCCGGCCATATCCTCGATGCCATTCAGGAGGTCGGCCCGGAGTCCATCATCAAGGAAGGGACTCCTGGAGAGGGCGGTCTCCTGGCCAACTTCCCCTTCAGCCGTTTGCTCGAGATGATCGGCGGCGTCAGTACCGACGTCAACGCAGTGATAAACGACTTCTCCCCTGGCATCTACCTCACCTTCGGCAAGTTCGACCCGGCCAGCAGCATCGACGACATGTTCTATGCCGAGTTCATCATGTACACCCACGCCAACCCCGTGTTCACCCAGATATCGGCCTACCACTACACGTCGGAGGCACGATACAAGGGCGCCGAGGTTGTCGTCGTCGCACCCGACTGTAGCCCGTCCCACGTGCATGCTGACTACTACGTCCCCATCAGGCCCGGGACGGACGCGGCCCTGGGTCTGGGAATGGCCCAGGTGATCATCGAGGAGAAGATCTACAACGAAAGCTTCGTCAAGGAGCAGACGGATCTGCCACTCTTGGTGCGGCTCGACAACCGCCGCTTCCTCCGACAGTCCGACTTGGAGGCTAACGGCCGCGACGATCAGTTCTACTACTGGGACACCAAGACTAGAGCCCTGGCAAAGGCACCGCTCACCACTCTAGATCTTGGCGGCGTGGACCCCGCCCTCGAAGGCTCCTACTCCGCGGTACTGCGCGACGGCCGCAGGGTGGAGGTGGTGCCGGTCTTTGAGCTCCTGAAGGAGCGGCTGGACCAATACAGGCCAGAGAAGGCGTCTGCCATGTGCGGAGTATCGCCAGAGGTGATCCGGACGCTGGCCCGCAAGATCGCCAGGAAGCGCGGGGCCATTTTCTGCGGCGGCACGTCGTTCAAGTACTATCACGCCGACCTCATGGTGCGGTCCTACCTTCTGGTGCTCGCCTTGACCGGCAACTGGGGGCGCAAGGGCACGGGCCCCGTCGAGTGGTCTGTGGCGGGGTTCGACGGCCCCTTCATCTTCTTCGGCAAGCAGAAGAAGGGCCTGGAGGAGACCAGGCGCATCTTGAACCTCCGGCAGGCGGCCCTCAGCGCCTTCAAGAATCAGGACCCTACCCGCACCGACGAGATGGCCCACATCGAGATGCTTCGGGCCATGGCGCCCCAACAGGGCATGGTGCCGCCCGCCTTCCTCTGGTACTACCACTGCGGCTATCGCGAAAACTGGAACCGGCGCGAGTGGAACGACCCGACGATGCAGCGCCCCTTCGATGAGTACTTCCAAGAGGCGATGGCCAAGGGCTGGTGGGAGGGCCTCGCCCGGCCGGGGCCCGACACGCCTCCTAGGGTCTACTTCGAAGTGGGAGGCAACGCCCTGCGGCGGACCCGTGGCGGCCAGAACCAACTGGTCACTCACTTCTGGCCGAAGCTGAAGTGCATCGTCACCGTCGACTGGCGGATGAATACGACGGGCCTGTTCTCCGACTACTTCCTTCCCGTGGCGCACCACTACGAGAAGGTGGCTTTCATGTTCCCAACCCCACACCTGATGAACCTCACCTTTTCCGACAAGGCCGTGGATCCGCCGCCCGACGTGAAGTCGGAGGTGGAGATCGCGGTGCTCCTGGCCGAAAAGATCGAGGAGCGGGCCAAGGCGAGGGGGCTGGTGGAGTTCACGGACAAGCGGGGCATGGTACGCCGGCTAGACAACCTCGTCGATCGTTACACCCTGGGAGGCGAGTTCAAAGACCCCGAGTCCATCGCCCGGGAATGGATCCAAGACAGCGTGGAGGCCGGCAATTTCTCGCCCGACTTCAACTTCGAAAGGCTCCGTGAGAAGGGCTGGGAGCGATTCAAGAGCTGGGGCATCGGCGCGATGGCATACAGCCAGGCAGCGCCCATCAAGGACGACGAGACCCATACCGCCTTCCGCTACCACACGGAGAACAAGCTGCCCTATCCCACTCTGACTCGGCGTGCCCAGTTCTATCTGGACCACGAGTGGTTTCTGGAGGCCGGCGAAGAGCTGCCGTGCCACAAGGACAACCCTCCTCAGGGTGGCGATTACCCCTTCGTCATGACCAGCGGCCACAACCGCTGGAGCATCCACTCCATGAACATCGTCAACGAGGTGATTCAGGGCACTCACCGCGGCCGCCCGCACCTCGGCATGAACAGCGATGATGCCGCTCGCCTAGGGATAGAGGATGGTGAGGAGGTGGAGGTGTCCAACGACATGGGCACCTTCATCGCCCCGGTCAAACTATCCCCGTCAGTCCGTCCTGGGCAGGTAATCTCCTACAACGGGTGGGAACCGTACCAGTATCGCACCTGGAAGGGCGCTTCGGATGTGGAGACCGGGATGGTGAAGTGGCTGCACTTCGCCGGGAAGTACGGCCATCTACGCTACTGGCCCATGCAGTGGCAGCCGGTTCCCTTCGATAGGGGCATCCGCGTAAACGTCTCTAAGATCGACTAGGGCGGCACCCTGGCGAGCGACGGCTTACTTGTGGTCGCGAAGTCGCCCGTCCTCCAGCCAAAGGACGCGCTGAGCGAACTGGCGGATCCGGTCGTCGTGCGAGACTACGACGACGCCCTTGTGGAGCTCTAGAGCCTTCTGTTGCAATAGGCGCATGACCTCCTGGCCCCGGCGCGCGTCCAGGTTAGCTGTCGGTTCGTCCGCCAGGATCAGTTCGGGGTCCTTGGCCAGCGCCCGGGCGATGGCCACCCTCTGTTTCTCGCCATCGCTAAGCTTCTTTGGGAGCGCGTGCGCGCGGTGCGCGAGGCCGAAGGTCTCTAGCATCGCCAGGGCCCTCTGCATAGCCTGGCTGCTGGTAAGGCCCACGCCGTTCTGGATCACCAGGCGAACGTTCTCCGCGGCCGTCAGCGCCTCCAGCAGGTTGAAGCTCTGGTAGACGAACCCGACCTTGTGACGGCGGATCTCTGCCAGCCGCGATTCGTCCATGCCCGTGACCTCTACGCCGCAAATGTAGACGCGGCCGCGAGTGGGCCTCAAGAGCGCGCCGGCTATCGTCAGAAGCGTTGTCTTGCCCGAGCCAGATGGCCCCATGATGGCCACGATCTCGCCGCCCCGCACCGTGAGCGACACGTCGTCCAGTGCCGTCACGCTAGACTCCCCAGAGCGGTAGACCTTGCTGACGCCCTCCATCACCAGGACGGGCTGGGTTGGTTCCGGCACGGCTCGATCCCTACCCCTTGAAGACGCTCACCGGGTCGATCCTGGCCAGGCGTCGCACTGGGATGTAGGCCGCCAGGAGGGCCATGAAGAGCGTCGCCCCCGCTACGCCGGAGATGTCCTGCCAACGGATGGAGACCACGAACTGGGGCACCGTGTCCTGCGCGAAGGGGGCCACGATCAGGGTTATTCCGGCTCCCACCAGGAAGCCGAGGACGCCAGTAATCATGCTCTGCTCGAATACGACTCGGTATAGATAAGGGTTGGTAAAGCCCTCCGCCTTCAGTATGCCGTATTCCCGGGATTTTTCCACCGTGGCGGTATAGATGGTGAGGCCGGCCACCGACAGCCCCACCACGAAGGATATGATCAGCACGACGATGAGGATCGGCAGGATGTTCCCCAGAATCCGCTGACGTGTAGCGTTTGCGAACTCCTCGCCATCGATGTACTTGACCCCCGGCGTGCTCAGGGCCAGCCGCCTGGCCAATGATTCCCGTTCGGCGGGGTTCTTCAATTTGAGGACGAAGAAGGTGCGGGTCGACTTCGGCTCCAGGTTCAAGAACTCCACTGCCGTGTCCAGCGTCACGAAGGCCACCTGGGTGTAGACGAAGTCCCCACCCTTGGAGTAGCCCACCACGCTCAGAGTGCGGGTGCCTCGCACCAACCGGTCGCCGATGTTGACGCCGTGGCGTTTGTGCATCTGAATATCGACGATGATCTGGCCGGGCCCGGGATGCGGCGGTCCCTCCACGATGGCCAGGGGCCCTCCCAGGCCTATCTCTGGGTCATAGCCCACGAGCTGGACGTCAAAGGTGTCGTTAGGGTCGTGTCCAGAGCGCGACATCTCCATGGGCCGCACGATGAGCGGGCTTACCACCTCCACCTCCGGTAACAGTTCCAGCTGGGGCCGCAATGCGTCCGGCAGAACGGAGGCGGCAGCGCTGAAGTCGGTCGTGCCGTCACTGGCCACCCAGAGGTCAGCCGGCACGTTCTCCACAAAGCTCCCTACTTCGTTGTGCCAGCCGCGATAGAGGGCCAATAGGATGCCGATGAGGAACACGGAGAGGGCGACACCTCCAACAGAGATGGCCAGACGCGTCCTTTCTGCGAAGAGGTTCTTCCGGGCGACCAGTAGCATTTGAAGTACCGCGGGATTGTAGTTTAGCCTTCGCGCGAGTTAGCCTGCAAGGAGAGGAGGCCTTTGCGCGGAGCCGGAACTTGACAGAACTGCACGGTTTGCACCATCAAGCGAGGCGGAGGCGGGCCCGTATGCTAGCCCTCGCAACCCTCCTGGTTGTCGGGGCACTGGGGCTTGGCGCCTGTGCTGCTGAGAGCGAGCTGGGGCCGTTGCCGACCCCGCGGCCAACGTCACCGCCCCTGGAGGCGGAGATCATCGCCTACACGTCGATTCAAGACAGCAGGTCGGACATCTTCGTCGTAAGCCGCTTCGGCACCGGCTCCGTGAACCTCTCCCGCAGAAGGCCACCGGCAAACGCCTATCCGGACTGGTCGCCCGACGGGAGGCTGATCGCCTTCACGTCGGCCAGGGACGGGGAGGCAGACGTCTACGTGATGCACGGCGACGGCAGCGACCAGCGGCGGCTGCCGGCTGGTCCGGGGCCTAATGCCGAGGCGAAATGGTCGCCCGATGGCCAGCGCCTCGCCTTCGTCTCAAGCCGCGACGGTAACGCGGAGATATACGTGATGAACGCTGACGGGTCCGGCCAGGAGCGTCTGACGGACCACCCCGCCTTGGACGCCTTCCCCGACTGGTCGCCCGACGGATCCCGCATCGTATTCGAATCAGACCGCGACGGAGATTTCGACATCTACGTGATGGATGCCGATGGTAACAATGTCGTTAGGCTCACGGATAGTCCAGCCACCGAT
>DAOUAG010000114.1:0-5269 GCA_034433815.1 Dehalococcoidia bacterium
GTGCGCATCCTCTTCCTGGTTTCCGATGGGCGACCGCAGGACCACGGCTACGGCCGGGACCGTACGGAGAAGGAGTACGCCATCCATGACACCCACATGGCCCTCCAGGAGGCCAAGCGGAAGGGAATGACCCCCTTCTGCCTGACGGTCGACCGCTACGGTCACGACTACCTGAAGCAGATGTGCCAGGACGTAGGCTACGCCGTCGTACCTGATATCGAGTCGCTCCCCAGCCGGATCACCGCCCTCTACCGCCAGTTGACGGCGTAGGCTGCCGCCCCGGGGCGGCCCGCTTTAACGTAGCTTTAATCTTTGCCGTCTATCATGCTGACAGCATGTACATCCTGCTGGTGGAAGACGAGCGCCGCCTGGCCCAGGCGGTGAGGCGGGTCCTGGAGGAAGAGGGCCACACGGTGGACGTGGCCTATGACGGTGAGGAGGGCCTGGCCATGGCCTCGGAGACCGACCACGATGTCATCGTGCTGGACATAATGTTGCCAGTGATCGACGGCATCGAGGTCTGCCGTAGGTTGCGGCGGAACAAGATCGACACTCCTGTGCTGCTGCTCACGGCGCTGGACGCGGTCGATGACAAGGTGCGAGGGCTCGACTCCGGCGCCGATGACTATCTGCCCAAGCCTTTCGCCTTCCAGGAGCTTCTGGCGCGACTCCGCGCCCTCAGCCGCCGGCGGGTGCAGGCCAAGGAGCCCATGGAGCTATCAGTGGACGATCTGAAGCTAGACCTTCGGCGTCGGCGAGCCGAACGGGCGGGCCGGGTTATCGAGCTGAGCCCCAAGGAGTTCAACCTCCTGGAGTTCCTGATGCGCAATCAGGGTCGGGTCTTGACAAGAACGCAGATTTTGGATCACGTCTGGGGTTATGATTACACCCCAGACTCCAACCTAGTGGACGTCTATGTGGCATATCTTCGCCGCAAGGTGGATAGGGCGGGGCAGCGCCCCCTTATCCGCACCGTCCGGGGCGTCGGCTACGCCCTGGGTGACTAACCTTGTTTAACCGTGCTCGCTGGCGTCTGACCCTCTGGTTTGCCGGGGTGGTGGCGCTGATCCTGTTGGTAGTGGGGGCCGCCGTCCTCGTGAGCGCTCGGGCTGCCCTCTTCCGCGGCGTCAATAGTGACTTGCACGACCGGGCGGCGCCCTTCTTCCAGCCCATCCCGGGGGGCCGCCAACTGCGGGAGATCCGCCTGGGCCCAGCCTTCACGGCGGGCGGCTACTTCTACGCCCTGGCCAGGGACACGGGCGTGGTGGTGCGCAGCTCGGAAAACGCCGACCTGGCGGGCCTGGCCAGCGCCGAACAGATCGCCAAGGCCCTGGAGAACGGCCCCATGTTCGTCGACACCAAGAGCTCTGAGGGCGATGACCTCCGTATCTACGTCATCCCGGTCCACTTGCCCGGTGAGCGCCCCATGGTCCTTGAGGTTGGCCGCAGCACAGAGCCGGAGCGCCAGGCGCTACGCCGCCTCCTCTTCATCTTGCTGGGCGGCGGCGCCGCTGGGCTGGCCCTCTCCCTGGCCGGGGGATACGTCCTGGCCGGCCGCGCTCTTCGCCCCATCCAGGTCGCTATGGATCGGCAGCGCACCTTCGTCGCCGACGCTTCCCACGAGCTCCGGACGCCTCTCTCCCTCATCCGGGCTAACGCCGAGATCCTGCGGCGCAACCCCGGGCAGACCGTCGAGTCCAACATGGCGTCTGTGGACGACATCATCCACGAGGCCGACCGCCTGAATAGCCTGGTGGGCCAGATGCTTACGCTGGCGCGCTCCGACGCGGGACAGGACGTGCTGGAGATGGAGCCCGTCGATGTGGCCGCGCTGGCCAAGGATACCGCCCGGGAGATGGCTCTCCTGGCCCAGCCCAAGGGCATCAGCATCCAAACGGAGGCGGAGGGCCCCCTGGTCGTCGAGGGCGATGAGATGCGGCTGCGGGAGCTGCTGACGATACTTCTCGACAACGCCATCAAGTACAGCGGTGATGGCGCCTCCGTCCGCCTTCAGGTCGGCCAGCGCGACGGGAAGGCGGTGGCCACCGTGGCCGATAGTGGCGCTGGGATACCGCCGGAGGCTCTCCCCCACATCTTCGACCGCTTCTACCGCGTGGTCAAAGCCCGGTCCCGGGAGATGGGCGGGGCCGGGCTGGGCCTGGCCATCGCCAAATGGATAGCGGAGGCCCACAAGGGGAGCATACGCGTCGACAGCGCGCCGGGCCGCGGTACCACCGTGACGGTGGAGCTGCCGGTGCTTCGCCTGTGATGGCCCTAGGCCTCAGCGCCTAGGGGCCGGGGGCGCTAGAGGACGGCTTCTCTGCCAGCTCCGGGCGGCCAGACCAGATCCAGGCCCTGTTGGTGAGGCTTACGCCCATGAACATGCCGTGCAGCGCCGAAGGGTGGATGAAGATGCCTTGACCGTCCGACCCCTGGTTGGCGTAGCGGGCGCCCCGCGCCTCCAGGCGTCTGCGGATGGGGTCTGCGTCCGGCGCCTCGGCAAAGCACATGTAGATGGACGGTCCGCGCTTGGCGAAGAAGCGGCCCATGGCGGAGGAAGGATTCGTGATCTGGGTGAGCTCGATGCGGTCCAAACGCGCCGGCGGGTTGAAGAGGGTGAGGGTTCCTGTGTAGCCGAACTCTTCGCTGTGGATGGGCGCAAACCGCGCCGGGTCCAGACCGAAGATGCCGGCGTAGAAGCGGGCCGCTTCCTGATGGTCCTCGACTATATGGGTGATCTCGTAGAGCCAGGAGATGAGGCCGATGGGCGATCTACGCGCCGTGGGGGAGATTACAACCCGCATGCCGCGGGTCTCTTCTGCGGGGATGTGCAACTGCCCGCCCTCCTCCTGGAAGGCGATCCCGTGCTGGGTGAGCCGCCGCGCCAGGGCGGAGACGTCTGCCGTGGAGAAGCCGGCGGCGAAGATGCCTTCTCCCCAGCGCTGAAGGTGCCCGGCGACAGGGCCGTCGCCCGTGGGCTCCAGGAGTTCGAATTCGCTCTCCCCGGCCTGGAGGGTGGTGCGCTTGGCCGCCAAGGCGCGCACCTCGTCCTCCCCGACGATGCGCGCCTCCAGGATGGCTTTGAATGTAGAAGCAGCCTCCGTGCGATTGCGCACGGCGAGCTGCACCCGGTCCACCCGCTCTAACATACCCTTTTCCTCCCCGCTGCGGGCGCCGGAGGACCCTGGGAAGGCCGGGGCCTAGCCCTTACCGATGCGGGTGAGCTTGGTCCCGCAGACCGGGCAGGAGCCCTGGGTCGCCGGCCGGCCGTTCTTAAGGGTCACCTGCTGCGGGTTCCGCATCTCCCGCTTAGTCCGGCACTTCATGCAGTAGGCTTCCATCACTGCTCCTTTCCTCTCCCCGCTAGCGAGCGGTTCTTTCCCGCATAGCATAGCGCGGCGCGCCCTTAAGTCAACCTGGTGGCGGCGCATATATGTGAATAACATGCCGCGGTTTTCCGTTCTTGCCCCTGATCAAGGCTTTTCAGCCAGTCACTACTACGCCTATGATGGCTCAAGGCAGCAGATAGCGAGAGGAGGCGCCATGACCAGCCCGGAGACCGTCTTGACCGAGGTGAAAGACCACATAGCCACCGTCACTCTGAACCGGCCAGAGAAGCTGAACGCCATGAACCCTGAGCTCTTGGATACTATCGCCGATGTCCTGGCCCGGCTGGCGGAGGATCCTGCCGCGCGCTGCGTGGTGATCACCGGCGCTGGCCGCGGCTTCTGCGCAGGCGGGGATATCTCGGCCATGGTGGACCGGGTGCCGCCGCCGGACCCCGTCGGCCGGCTGCGCAGGCAGGAGGAGGCCTCCCGGCTCCTACATGAGATGCCTAAGCCCACCATCGCCATGATCAACGGGCCAGCCGCGGGCGCCGGACTGAGCCTGGCCCTGGCCTGCGATATCCGCATCGCGGCCGAGAGCGCCCGCTTCACTACCGCCTTTGCCCGGGTCGGCTTCTCCGGCGACTTCGGTGGTACCTGGATGCTCCAGCGCCTAGTCGGCCCCGCCAAGGCGCGAGAACTCTACTTCACTGCCGACCTCATCGATGCCCGTGAGGCGGAGCGCATCGGCCTGGTCAACCGCACCGTGCCGGACGATCGGCTGCGTGAGGAGACCTACGCTTTGGCAGCCAAGCTGGCGAACGGACCGCCCATCGCCTTGGCGCGCATGAAACAGAACATGAACCTGGCCCTCGTCTGCGATTTCCCCACTCTCCTTCAGGCCGAGGCCGAGGGCATGATCATGACCGGCCTCACCGAGGACCACCGCGAGGCCGCCCGGGCCTTCCTGGAGAAGCGCCAACCCGTCTTCCGCGGCCGCTGATCCGGCCAGGAGGCCCCATCGCCTGGCGGTCCGGGCGCAGCGTGGCGTTGGCCTAACGTATCACCGCGCCCATGCGGCGCGTCTATACCTACGAGAGGAGCGCCATGGCCGCGATCCAAAGCCGTCGTCTATTTCTGGGCCTTCTTGCCGCGAGCGTGATGACCGTGCTGGGGCCGTCCTTCATCACGATCCCACGTGCGGGCGCCACCGTTCCGGGAGCCAACGGCAAGATCGCCTTCGAGCGTTCCATCAACGGGCAGCGCGACATCTTCGTCATCAACGAGGATGGGAGCGGCGAAATCAATCTCACCAATAACCCAGCCGAAGACATCGACCCCGCCTGGTCACCCGATGGCACCAAGATCGCCTTCGCCAGTGATCGTGACGGCAACCGCGAGATCTACGTCATGGATGCGGATGGCGCCAACGTCACTCGGCTTACCAACGATCCGGCGCCTGATTTCCGGCCCGCCTGGTCGCCCGATGGCCAGACCATCGTCTTCCGCCGTGGCGACGAGATTTGGCTTATAGACGCAGCGGGAGGCAACGAGCGAAACCTTAGCCAGGGTCACGCCGTCGACACTTCCCCAACCTTCTCGCCGGATGGCACCAAGATCGCCTTCGCCAGCAACGAAGGAGGCGACTTCGAAGTAATGGTTATGGATGCCGATGGCAGCAACCGCGTGGCCTTGACGGATAACTCCGGTTACGACGGCGACCCCTCCTGGTCTCCCGACGGCACCCGCATCGTGTTCGCCCGGAGCGGAGCGAGCGGCACGGACATCTGGGTTATGAACGCCGACGGCACGGGCCAAAAAGACCTTACCAACACCATCTTGGATCCCGATGCTACGCCCGACTGGTCGCCTGATGGCAGCAAGATCGCTTACGCCGTGGACCTGCTTCTCGGCTCCAGCGACATCTTCGTTATGGACGCCGA
>DAOUAG010000115.1:0-2505 GCA_034433815.1 Dehalococcoidia bacterium
CTGGTCATCGTGGGTGTGGCCATGGCTGCGTTTCAGCGGGCCGTGTGGAGGCCCAAGCGCATGACCCTGAACCTGGACGGCTGGCTCATCCTGGGCTTCATCTTTGTCCTCATGGTCACCGATGTCCTGACCAACAGCCTGGAGATGCGCCTATCCGAGCCCCACAAGGCGTCTTACCTAGCCTACGCCATCTCCGAGCTCTGGAAGGAGGTCGGCCTATCTCAGGGGGCCACGGAGGCGCTTCACACCGTCTTCTGGTACTCGCACCTGCTGGACTTCCTGGCCTTCCTCTGCTACCTTCCGTATTCCAAGCACTCCCATGTCCTCACGGTTCTCCCCCAGGTCTTCACCCGCCGCCTGGAACCCACCGGCGTTCTGGCCCCCATCCCGGATTTCGAGAAGGCCGAGAGCTTCGGCGTGGGCAAGCTTCAGGACTTCACCTGGAAGCAGTTGCTGGACCCGTATACCTGCACTGAATGTGGGCGCTGCACTGCTGCTTGCCCTGCCAACCTGACGGGGAAGCTTCTCTCCCCCAAGCACGTCATCGTAAACATCCGCCACCTCATGGAGGAGCAGGAGCCGGCGGTTCTGCCCTGGACCAAGAAGCCGGAGCAGCCCACGCCCCTCATCGATGGCGTCGGCTTCGAACCCATCTGGGACTGCGTGACCTGCGGCGCCTGCATGCGGGAGTGCCCCGTCTTCATCGAGCACGTGCCGACGATCATGGACATGAGGCGCTACCTGGTGATGGAACAGTCCCAGATGCCCGAGACTGCCCAGGCCACCCTCATGCAGCTCGAACAGCGCGGCCACCCCTGGCGCGGCGCCCAGCTCACCCGCACGACCTGGATCGAGGAGATGGCCGCCGAGGGCGTGACGGTGCCCATGTTCGACGGCACCCAGGAGTACCTCTTCTGGGTGGGCTGCACCGGCGCCCTTCAGGAACGGAACGTCAAGGTGACGAAGGCGCTCGTCCGGCTCTTCTTGCAAGCAGGCGTCAGCTTCGGTGTCCTCGGGGCCGAAGAGGGGTGCTCTGGGGATCCGGCGCGGCGCCTGGGCAACGAATACCTGTACCAGATGCAGGCGGAGCAGAACATCGAGACCTTCAAGGCCAAGGGTGTGCAGAAGATCATCGCCGCCTGCCCCCACTGCTTCAACACCTTCGCCAACGAATACCCGGCCTTGGGAGGCAAGTATCAGGTGGTCCACCACTCCACCTTCCTGGCGGGCCTGGTGGCCCAGGGCAAGCTGCGGGGCGACGGTCTGGGCGACAAGCTGGTGACCTATCACGACTCCTGCTACCTCGCCCGCCACAACGATATCGTCGGTGCCCCCAGGCAGGTCATAGCCGCTACCGGGGCCCGCACCAGGGAGATGGCCCGCAGCGGCAAAGACACCTTCTGCTGCGGCGCCGGAGGCGGGCACATGTGGGTCGAGGAGTCCCGCGGCGAGCGCATCAACAACGTTCGCGCCGCCGAGGCCGTGGCCACGGGCGCCGATCTCATCGCCGTAGCCTGCCCCTTCTGCATGCAGATGATCGAATCCGGTACGGGGGCCATCCCCGAAGCCGAGCAGCGGGGCGTGCAGGTGATCGACGTGGCCGAGCTGCTGGACATGAGCGTGGCCTATGCCCGCTCCGCGACACCCGCGGCCGCGCCCGCTGATCCCCCGTCTGGCGGCCCGGAGTCGTCCCACTAGCTTCCCCCGTAACAACGGTTTAACCGCCGCGTAACACGTCCGTAACACCGACGCCACCCCCGCGTGCTACTTTGGCTTCCAAGTACGCGATAGGGGGTGACTATCCATCATGACAGATGCTATAGATACCGGTAACACCGCCTGGGTGCTGGCTGCCGCCGCCCTCGTCCTCTTCATGACTCCGGGCCTGGGCTTCTTCTACGGGGGTTTCACCCGTAGTAAGAACGTTCTGGGGACGATCATGCAGAGCTTCATCGTGGTGGGCCTGGTGGGCGTGCAGTGGGTGGTGATAGGCTACAGCCTCGCCTTCGGGCCCAGCCAGGGGGGCATAATCGGCGACCTCTCCTTTTTCGGTCTGAAGGACGTGGGCGCCGAGCCCTCGGAGGTCTACGCCACCACGGTGCCCCACGAGGCCTTCATGATCTTCCAGGCGATGTTCGCCATCATCACTCCGGCCCTCATCACCGGCGCCTTCGCCGAACGGGCCAAGTTCAGCACCTTCCTCGTCTTTATGCTGGCCTGGTCCTTCCTGGTGTACGACCCCGTAGCCCACTGGATCTTCGGTCCGGGCTGGCTTGGCACCATCGACCCGGATGGGATCAATGCCCTTGACTTCGCCGGCGGGGCCGCCATCCACGTCAACGCCGGCGCCGCTGCCCTGGCCGCCGCCCTTCTCTTTGGCCAGCGCAAGGGCTACGGCAAGGAGCCCATGGAGCCGCACAACGTCACCTACATCGTTCTGGGGGCGGCGATCCTCTGGTTCGGGTGGTTCGGTTTCAACGCTGGCAGCGCCGGCGCCGCCAGCGG
>DAOUAG010000116.1:0-12062 GCA_034433815.1 Dehalococcoidia bacterium
CTGGACCGTGAGGGCGGCGGTGAAAACGGACGGGCTAGCTCCGCCGATGGCCTCGCAGACGAGGACGTAGGACACGTTGTCGATGCCGCCTCCTCCGTACTCCTCGGGGAAAGGCCCGCCCAACAGCCCAGCTTCCGCCATCTTGCGCATGACCTCGACGGGAAAGCCCTCGTCGTGGCGGCGTTCCCTGAGGTGGGGCCTGATCTCTCGGTCGGCGAAGCGCTTGGCGGTTTCATACACCATTCGCTGGGCTTCTGTGAGCTGCATGGGGTGCTCCTATCGTTGGCTAGAGCTGGCGGTTGGGCGTAGAAGAAGGCGGCGAGCCCTACCGACCCGCCGCCGGAGTTCCTTGTCTGGGTTGGCGACCCCGATGGGATTCGAACCCACGATCTCCACCGTGACAGGGTGGCATGTTAACCGCTACACCACGGGGCCGCGCCTCCGAGGGTCTGCCACCCCCTGGAGCAACTCAATTCTAGCGAGCTGCGGGCCGCAGGTCAAGATGGCGCTAACGCCATCGCAACGGCTATAATGCACTGGAATTCTTACTAGACCTGAGAGAGCGAGAGTGCCCAGACGCTATCACCGGCCGCCGCAGGCCAAGAAACGCAAGGCTAGGAAGACCCGCATACCGTATGCCTTCGAGGATCCGGAGGCCGTAGCAGAGGCGGGCGACGGCGGCCTGCCCCTGACGGAAGACCAGGAAGGCGAGACGGCGGCCCGCGAGCCGTTGCCGGCCCAGCCGCCGCAGGTGAGCGAGGCCGCGCCGGCCGTGGCGCACATCGGGCGGGACTACAGCTACGTCAAGGCCGAGGTCGTGCGCATCTTGTTGGTGGCCGGATTCCTGCTCCTCAGCCTGATAATAACGGCCATCCTGCGACACTAGGCGCTAGAAGCGCAGGCGGTTGGCGGCTACGATGACGCCCACGATGACCACTATAGCCCCCGCCAGATCGTTCGTGGTGATGAAGTCGCCCTCGGCCGTCAGGTTCCGCACGAAGTAGGCCAAGCCTACGCCGCTGGCGGCCAAGATCTGGAGGGCTGTGCCGGACTTGCGGTTGGCCGCGATGCTGACAGACTCGCCTACGCCGTAACCCAGGCCAATCCCGAGGAAGACGCCGAAGAAGCCAAAGCTGCCTGGGAAGAGGGCGCCCCAGAGAAGGCCCAGTCCAGCGCCGGAGGCCAGGGCCGCCGCGGCGGCTCGCAGGAGGAGGGATGGCCCCACCTCGAACTGGGGGAGTTTGCGGGCCGGCGCGCAAGACGGACAGCGGGCCCCCACGTCCGTCATGACGGCGCATTTCGGACAGATGGGCGTGCCGCAGCGCCCGCAGGCGAGGCCTGTCTCAACGGTGGGATGGCGGGCGCACTGCATGCTGGGCCAGCCGCCTACCCGCTAGAAGCTAGGCGCGCCCTCTCTAGGACACCGCGCTCGCTGGCCAGAGCCAGGAGGCGCTCCACCGTCTCCTCCGGGACAGCCACCTGGCCCGGCTCCCGCTGTTGGTCGCCCCCAAAGCCGTGGTAATCGCTGCCTCCCATGGGGATGAGACCAAACTTATTGGCGACGTCCAGGAAGTGCTCGATCTCGTCGGGGGTGTAGTCTTGGTAGTAGACCTCGATGCCCACCAGGCCCGCCGGCACGATCTCTTGCAGAAGGGGCTCCAGGCCGCCGGCGGCATCGAGCTCCCGCGGGTGGGCCAGGGTGGCCAGGCCGCCCACCGCGTGGAGCAGGGCGATGACATCTTGAGGCGTGAGCTTCTCTCGCTCCACGTAGGCCGGCCCCGTTCGGCTCAGGTACAGGTCGAAAGCCTCGTTGACGGACGAAACGTGTCCGGCCTCAACCATCGCCAGGGCGATGTGCGGCCGGCCCACGGCGCCTTCGCCCGCTAGCTCCTGAACCCTCTCCCAGGTCACGGGCTTCCCCAGCTGGGCGAGCTTCTCCACCATGCGCTGGGCCCGGTTCAGGCGCGAGTCTTGGAGGCTGGTTAGCTTGCGCCGGAACTGCGCGTCGTGCCAGTCGATGAAGTGGCCGAGAATGTGCACCTCGTTGCCCGGCACGTCGGTGCTCATCTCGATGCCGGGTATGAGGGTGAGGTCCGGGTAGCGGCCGGCGGCCTCGAAGGCTTCGGGCAGTCCGTCCACGATATCGTGGTCGGTGAGGGAGAGAACGCGGACGCCGTTACGATAGGCCAGGTCGATGAGCTGGGTTGGCGAGAGTTGGCCGTCAGAGAAGGTGCTGTGGGTGTGGAAGTCGGCGTGCCCAGACACTCACGCCACCTCGCGGTCGATGCGCTCGATGGCCTGGGCGCGCCCGGAAGTCTCGTCGATGCGCACCAGAACGGCGTTGAAGATGCAGGGCCCCCGCTCGACGGGGCTAAACCGGTTGGGTAGCTGGGTGAGGAACCGCTGGATCACGGCCTCGATCTCCATTCCCAGTACGGAGTGCAGGGCGCCTACCATGCCGACGTCAGTCACGTAGGCTGTGCCCTTGGGCAGAACGCGGGCATCGGAGGTCGGGATGTGGGTGTGAGTACCAAGCACGGCGCTTACACGGCCGTCCAGGTAGTATCCGAGGCTGATCTTCTCGCTGGTGGCCTCAGCGTGCATGTCCACGACGATGATGCGGCAGTCCGTTAACTGGCCCAGAACCCGGTCCATGGTTCGGAAGGGGCAGTCCAGGTGCATGCCCATGAAGGTGCGCCCCATGATGTTAACGACGGCTATGCCATCCTTTCTGTATACTCCGTGGCCCGGGGTGCCTTCCGGATAGTTGATGGGTCTAAGGAGGGCTTGGTTGTCCAGAATGGGGTAGACCTCGCGGTTCTCCCAAATGTGGTTGCCGGAGGTGATGACGTCGATCCCCATGCGAAAGAGCTCGTCGGCGGTGGCTGGAGTGAGGCCCCGGCCGCCGGCGGCGTTCTCGCCGTTAGCGATAACGAAATGGACATCGTGGTCGCGGCGGATCTCGGCCAGGGCAGAGGCGGTGGCGCGTCGGCCAAGCTTGCCTACGATGTCGCCGATCATCAAGATGTTGAGTGGCATGAAAGACCCCTCTAGCTAGCGTCTTGCAGGGGCGGCTTCAGCCCCACCCTACTTCGCGTATTCTACAGACCGGCGCTCGCGGATGACAGTGACCTTCACCTGGCCCGGGTAGTCCAGGCTCTCCTGGATCCGTTTGCTGATCTCTTTAGCCATGCGCTGGGCGCCCAGGTCGTCCACTTCCTCCGGTTTCACGATGATGCGGATCTCCCGCCCGGCCTGGATGGCGAAGGACTTATCGACGCCCGGGAAGCTGTTGGCCACAGCCTCTAGGGCCTCGAGGCGTTTGAGGTACTGCTCCAGCGACTCGCGCCGGGCGCCGGGGCGGCTGCCGCTGATGGCGTCAGCCACGATGGTGATAACGGCCTCTACGGTGGCTGGCTCTACCTCTTCGTGGTGGGCCTCGATGCAGTGGACAACTGCTGGATGGACTCCGTGGCGGCGGGCAAGCTCGGCCCCCAGGGCGGCGTGGGTGCCCTCGACGTCGTGGTCGATGGCCTTGCCCAAATCGTGCAAGAGGCCTCCGCGGCGGGCCACCTCCACGTTGGCCCCCAGTTCGTGGGCGATCATGGCCGCCAGGTTGGCAGTCTCCACGGCGTGGGTCAACTGGTTCTGACCGTAGCTATAGCGGTACTTGAGGCGGCCGAGGGTGCGTACGATCTCAGGGTGGAGGCCTGGGACCCCGGCCTCGACACACGCTTGTTCGCCGGCCTCCTTGATAGAGGTCTCCACCTCTTTGCGGGCCTTCTCCACCATCTCTTCGATCCTCGCCGGGTGGATGCGGCCGTCGGTCAGTAGTTTGGTCAGGGCGATGCGGGCGATCTCCCGGCGCACCGGGTCGAAGGCGGAGAGGGTAACCGCGTCCGGGGTGTCGTCGATGATGACGTCGACGCCTGTCAGATGCTCCAGGGCGCGGATGTTCCGTCCCTCGCGGCCGATGATTCGGCCCTTCATATCCTCTGAGGGCAGAGGGACGACCGAGACGGTGGATTCGGAGACCACATCGGTGGTCAGCCGCTGCATGGCGGTAGCGATGATCTTCCGCGCCTTCTCGTCGGCCTGCTCTTTGATCTCCTGCTCGATCTCCCGCAGGCGACGGTTGGCCTCATCCCGGATCTCGCGCTCCACCTGGGCCAGGAGCATATCTCGCGCCTCCGCGGTGGTCAGGTTCGAGAGGCGCTCCAGTTCGGCCCTGCGCTCCTCCTCCAGGGCGTTCAGCTTCTTGCGGGCCTCTTCTAGGTCCCGCTCTTTGTTCTGTAAGTTACGTTGGCGCTGCTCGAGGGACTCTAGCTTACGGTCGAGGTTCTCTTCCTTCTGGATAACCCGCCGTTCAGCACGTTGGACTTCAGCACGGCGCTCCCGCAATTCGGCTTCAGCCTCCTTGCGGATGCGTAGGGCCTCCTCCTTAGCCTCGAGAAGAATTTCCTTCTGGCGCCTGTCAGCCTCGTTAAGGATGCGGGCTGCGCTTCGTTCAGCGGACTCAATGCGGTTCTGCCGGATCCTTTGTTGAACGATAGTGCTGCCGATAACACCGATGACAACGCCGACAAGGCCCAGAATAAGGGCAAAAGCCGGCATTTCGCCTCACTTCCTGTCGGTAGAAAAGAGATAAGAAGCATTCGAAATCGCATGTGCGATGGCGCAAAAGGCTACTTTAATACTAGCCTCCCTGGGGACAGACTGTCAAGGAACGGCGATGGGCAAATGGCTAAGGCTCCTAAACAATTTCTGCTGCCCTCACAGGTCCTCCGCCGGTGGCTCGGTGCCGGTGATCTCGCTCCAAGCCTCCAGGGTCGCGCGGTGGGCCGTCTCATAGTCGAAGCCGCGGCGCGCTAGGAAGGCTGTGAGCCGTCGCCGGAACTCTGGCCACGGCTGCGAGGCCAGGGCGCGCGCCCGGGGCGCGGCAGCCCGGCGGGCGGCCTCCTCCTCGTCCACGACGGCAGCCGCTTGGCGGGCCAAAGCCGGATCAACCTGCCTCGCGGTGAGTTCGGAGACCAGGAGGCGGCGGCCCCGGGGGCTCCAGCGCTGCCGGCTCTCGACGAAGGAGCGGCTGAACTCGGCGTCGTCCAGGAGGCGCATGTGGCGCAGGCGGGTGATGGCGTGTTGGACGGCCTCGGCATCCAGGCCGCGGCGCAAGAGGCGGCGGCGAAGCTCTTCCTCGCTCCGCGCCTGATACGACAGGAGGCGCAGGGCGGCGGCCATGGCCTGATGCTGCGCCTCGGCCCGAAGAATCTCGCGCAGGAGCCGGGGCGATAGTTCCAGACCGGGACAGAGCCCGAAACGGCTGCATATCTCCCGGCTAACGATGGCTGAGGGTTCGCCATCGATATGCAGTTCGAGGCGGCGGCCGCGGACGGGGTTAAGGCCCGTTATGCGCATGGCAGGCCGGCGGTCAGCCTATTCGGCCTCCTCCTCGCCGGCGTAGGCGGCCACCGGCTGGTGGGCCTCGCCCCGGGCGCGGATGGCGGCCTCCAGCTCTGCCGCGAGCTCCGGGTGCTCCCGCAGGTACTCCTTCGCTTGCTCCCGGCCCTGGCCCAGCTTCAGGTCGCCGTAGGAATAGAAGGCGCCCTGCTTCTTGAGGAGCCCCGCCTCAGTGGCGAGATCGACGATGTCCCCCTCGAGGCTGATGCCGATGCGAGGGCCGCTGAAGATGATGTCGAACTCGGCCACCCGGAAGGGCGGGGCGATCTTGTTCTTCACGATCTTGGCTCGCACGCGGCTGCCGATGACGGAGCCGCCTTGCTTGATGCTCTCGGCGCGGCGCAGCTCGATGCGGACCGAACTATAGAACTTGAGGGCACGGCCGCCCGGCGTCGTCTCGGGGTTGCCGAAGACGATGCCCACCTTCTCCCGGAGCTGGTTGATGAAGATGACGGCGGTGCGGGATCGGGCGATGGCCGCGGTCAGTTTGCGCAGGGCCTGGGACATGAGGCGGGCCTGGAGGCCGGGGAGGGAGTCCCCCATCTCGCCCTCGATCTCGGCCCGGGGCACCAGGGCGGCCACGGAGTCCACGATGATGACGTCGACGGCGTTGGACCGCACCAGCGCCTCGCAGATCTCCAGGGCCTGCTCTCCGGTGTCGGGCTGGGAGATCAGAAGGTCCTGGACGTTGATGCCTACGGCGGCGGCAAAGGTGGGATCCAGGGCGTGCTCCACGTCGATATACGCGGCCAGGCCGCCCCGCTTCTGGGCCTGGGCGATGATATGCATGGCCACAGTGGACTTCCCCGCCATCTCTGGGCCGAAGATCTCGGTGATCCTGCCCCGGGGGATGCCGCCGGCGCCCAGGGCCATATCGAGGGCTAGGGAGCCCGTCGGGATCGTCTCCACCGCCATGCGCGTCGAAGCCTCGCCCAGGCGCATGATGGATCCCCGCCCGAACTGCTTCTCGATCTGGCCGATGGCCAGCTCAAGGGCCCGCAGGCGCTCGTCTCCGGCGTTATTGGCAGCACCGCTGTTGTTGCTCATGGCTTGCTCCTGTCTCGCTATCTGTCAAAGCCGAGGGCATGATAGCACCGCTGGTCTACGTTCACAATGAGGAAACGGCGCAAATGGAGAACAAATATGCTAAAGAGGGCGGGCTATCCTAGGGCCCTAGCAGCGGCCTGCGCTACCAGGATCAGTAGGAAGCTCGCCACCATGGGCGAAAGGTCGATCATGCCGATGCGCGGCATGAGCTGGCGAATGGGCGCCAGGATGGGTTCGGTGATGTCGTGAATCACTATGTAGAGGGGGTTGCTGGGGTCGATGGCGATCCAGGAAAAGATGACGCGGACAAAAATCGCTATCAAGAGGACGTAGGCCAAGATCTGTACGAAGAGGGCGAGGGCTTGAATCGTTTATCCTCCTAGTCGCTTCGCTTTTTCGTAGGCCGCCGTCACGGCCTTGATGAAGGCCGCCCTCAGGCCGGCATCCTCGAGGGCCAAAAGACCTTCCGTGGTGGTGCCGCCTGGAGACGTAACCTGGTTCCTCAGCTCCGCTGGATGCTTGCCGGTGATCTGGGCGTACCGCGCCGAGCCCAAAATCGTCTGGATCACCATCCCCTCAGCCATATCCCGGCGCAGTCCTATGTGGACGGCCGCGTCTATGAGCGCCTCCATGACCAGGAAAACGTACGCGGGCCCGCTGGAGCTCACGGCCGTGGCCATGTCTACGTACTTCTCGTCCGCGACGTAAATCTCCTGCCCAAGCACGCCCAAAACACCTCGGATCTCGTCTCGCGCTGCCCGGGGCACGCTTTGGGTGGCAGTCCAGATCGTGACGCCTTCGCCGATGCGAGCCGGCGTGTTGGGTATGGCTCTTACAACGGCTTCGTGCCTTAGCGCCTCTCGGATGGTGGCCACGGGGACGCCAGCCATGATGGACATTACGGTTTGGGCAGGCTTCAGGTGACCGGCCACCTCCTGGGCCGCGGCGGCGAACTCCTGTGGCTTCACCGCCAGGACGATGATGGTGGCGCCAGCGATGGCTTCGGGAGCCCGCGCCGTGGTGGCGACTCCATACGCCTGTGCCAGGTGCTCCCTCCGGGCCGGGGCGATGTCGCACACGGCGATGTCATGGGATCCCGCCAGGCCCTTGTTCAAGACGCCGGCGATGATCGCCTCGCCCATGACGCCTCCGCCGATGAAGCCCAGCTTCATGCTGGCCTGTCCCCGAAGATGGCGCGGCCGATGCGCACGTGGGTCGCCCCCTCTTCGATGGCCACCTCGAAGTCATCGGTCATGCCCATGGAGAGATGGCGCAGACCCAGCGCCGCGGCTTCCTGGCGCAGCCGGCGGAATGCGGGGCGCACCTCCTCCGGGTCCCCGGTCAGGGGCGCTACCGTCATGAGGCCCCAGATTTCCAGGTTGGGCAGGCGGGAAGCGGCCCTGTAAGCGGCCGAGAGTTCCTCGAGCCCGAAGCCGTACTTCGTGGGCTCAGCGGCGACGTTCACCTCGAGAAAAACGGGTACTGGCCGCCGCGCCCGGCTGGATATGGCTTCGGCGAGGCGCAGGGAATCCACGGAGTGGATTATATCAAAGAGCTCCAGAGCGGCCTTTACCTTGTTGGTTTGGAGATGGCCCACCATGTGCCACGTGACCCCAGCAGGCAATCGTGAGAGATGGGGTCGTTTAGCAGCCGCCTCTTGCACTCGGTTCTCGGCGAAGTCGGTGATGCCCGCCGCAGCCGCCTCCAATACCGCCGCCGGCGGAAAGCCCTTGCACACCGCCACCAGCGTCACCTCCGACGGGGGCCGGCCCGCCCGGTGGCAGGCGGCCTCGATGCGAGAGCGCACCGAGGCGATGCGTTGGGGGATGGATTCACCCCTCATCCCGCGCCAGTATATCCTGGCCCGGCTGATATAATCTTGCATCCAGGGGGCCCCATGATCGTTTCCGTCCTCACCCGCAAGACGAAAGTTAGCGACCGCGAGGAGTGGGAATCCAGGCTGAGCTCCATCCTGCCGCGGATCAAAGAGGTGCTGGAGGGGCAGCCTGGGTTCGCCGGAGTGCAATACATGTGGGGTGTGGACGGAGATGGCGAGATGGCGCAGGTCACCTGGTGGAACACGCTGGACGACTGCCGCCGATACGTGCGCATGGGCGCCGCTGCCACGGTGGCTACCATAGAGGACGCTGCCCTGCCTACAGCGCCGCATCCCGATGGCGCCTGGGTGCGGCGGACCTATGAGGTGGTGCCATCGCCATGACCCTAACCTCCCGCCGGGGCGCGGGCGATGCCTCCCCAGCCTGACGGGCTTCTCTGCAACGGCTGGGCCTGGGACCCGGTTCTGCGGGAGCTGAAACATTACCCCCGCAAGGGCAGGGGCTGGAGCGCAGAGCCCGACGGCGTCGAACGTCTAGCGCCTGCCCGTTCCGTCACGTGGCACCGCTGGGCCCAAGCTCCCATGGCCAGCGCCACCGGGCGGGCGATGCCCGGCGTGCTGTCGCGCATCGTGGTGGAGTACGAGGGCGGCGGCAATCTGACGCTGAACGAGAACGACCGGGAGTGCGCTGGCAAGCTGGCGAGGGCCATCGCTGAGGCTTATGGCCTGGAGGTGCAACTGGCCGGGGCGCCCGGCGGCCGGCGTCCCGGGAACCTACCAGAGGCTGACGCGATGGGCCGCTTGGTGAGCCGCCGGGAAGGCGTGGATGTCGTGCTGGATCCCGCTGCTGGTGAGATCACCGTGCGAAGACGGAGGCTCCTCTTCCTTCGGTCGCGCCGGCGGCATTCTATATCTGAGGTACGGCGCCTGGAGCTGAGCTACGAGGTGCGCGGGCCATGGGAGACCTTTACGGTGTGGGCCATCGTGGGCATCGGGGACGAACGCCTGCCCGTGGCGTCGTACACGGGCTACGAGGGCTGGGCGGACCCGGAGGAATGGCGGGTTTTCACCCAGAACCTGGCGCGCTCGCTGGGCGTCGAGGCTAGGATCTTGGTCTGAGCTGGGTCAGGAAGCCCGGGTGAAGCCGGCGACCCGGTTCAGGTTGGCGACCGTCGTCGCTGCCGGATCGAAGATCTGGGGCATCTTGGCCATGAACTGTAGGACGTGGGGCTGCTTCATGTGGGCGTCGAAGGCCGCCTGGTCCGCGTACCCCTCCGTAATGATCAGCTCCAGCGGATCTTGCTGGGAGCGAAAGAACTGGTAGACCACCACTCCCGGCTCCTGGTCCTGGACGATGGCGGCAATCTCCTTCGCCGCAGCCTCAGCCTCTGCCTCCTTGCCGGGGCGGATCTTCAAGCGAACCAGCAGCGCAACCATGATGCCTCCTTCCTCAAGCCTGTCAGCCGGCAGTCTAGCAGGCGTGGGGACCGTGAATCCAGCCTTTGGGCCAGAGGCTTAGTTCAGGCCAGCGGGTCGATCTTCGTCCAGTGGCTTTCGCCGGGAGGGCGGATGGATAGGTGAAGGAAGGCGCTGTCGGGGGCGGCCCCGTGCCAGTGCATCTCGCCCGCGGGCACGAAGACGATGTCGCCAGGGCCCACCGAGTGGCGCTCGGACTCCGTGGCCAGTACGCCCCGGCCTTCCAGGCAGTGCAGCACCTGGGGCACGGCGTGGCTGTGTAGGTAGGTGCGAGCGCCCGGGGCGAAGCGCACCAGAATGATGTCCAGACCCTCTTCCGGTGTCACGACCGGCTGCACGGTCACCTCGCCGATAAAGTAGTCGCTGCCTCCGGGCGCGCCAGGCCCCTCCGCTGTGTGATGGACTCGCATCCTCGCCTCCTGGCTAGAGTATGAATCGCGTCCCGACGCTGTTGGGAAGGAAGGCGTCGGGGAAGGTAGCCGCCAGCATATGGACGGCGCGCCAGCCGGTGCAATGGGCGGGCACAATGACCTCTGGGGCCAGCTCGGCCAGGGCGGCGCAAACCTGGGGGATCGTCGGCTCGAAGAGGGGGCCGCCCAGGTGAAAGCCGCCTATGACCGCATAGACTCGCTCCACTCCGGTGAGCCGGCGCGCATAGCGCACGATGTTCACGATTCCGGCGTGGCCACAGCCCGTCATGACGACGAGGCCCTTATCCCGCACGTGAACGATCGCGGCCTGGTCGTCCAGTATGAGAGGGTCGGGCTGCCACTGGCCGTCGCGCAGCGCCTGGTGCACCGGGAACCCCTTCTCGAATTCCGTCGTCCGTTCCACCTCGCCGGTGATGAGAAGCGAGCGGTCCAACAGGAAGGAGGGTCGCACTTCTTCGATGATCTCGAATCCGGCGCCCAGGAGGGCGGACCTGCTGGTGGAAGGCAGCTCGAAGGGCTCGCGGCCCGGTATGAGCACCCTTCGCTTGCTCCAGAACTCGGGGTGGATGATGACGGGCAGGTTGGCCCGGCCCAGGGCCCGCACTATGCCGTCCAGCCCCGTAGTGTGGTCGAAGTGCCCGTGGCTGAGGACGATGGCTTCCAGGTCCTTGGGGGTGTGCCCCAGACGCCTCATATTCTGTACCAGGCCATCCGGCGTGAGGCCCGCGTCGAAAAGGACGTGACGCTGGCGTCCGCCCTTGTCGATGGAGATGAGGGCCGAAAATCCGTGCTCGGCCAAGGGGGCGTCGAGGGCTTGGCCGCCGTCCAGGATGGCGCTGGGCAGGCGGGGTGCGCCTTTGGCCGCCAAGCCCATGCGCTTGGCCGGCCCCTGGTCTCCCAGGAGCATATCGACCGCGTTGTCCACCAGCGTAGTGATGGTGACGGAGTCGACGGGCTCCAGAGGCAGCGGCGGGGGAGAGCTCACGGACTCAACCGCACTTGTTGTATCCGCAGGACCGGCAGACAAGGCATCCCTCCTGATAGGTCAAGAGCGCCCCGCATTCGGGACAGCCCAGGCCCGTCTGCTCGCTGCCGCGGCTGGTAGCCTTGGGGCTCTCACCGCTGGCGACGTGGGCAGAGGCGTCTGCCTGGGCCGCCTCTGGGGCGAACTTCAGTTCCAGCCAACGGAAGATATAGTCCACGAGGCTTGTGGCCCAGGGGATCTGCGGGTTGTTGGTGCGGCCGTAGGGCTCGAAGCGGGTGTTCTTGAGCTTGCGGGCCAGGTCCTCGATGGGCACGCCGTACTGAAGGGTGACGGACGTCAGGAGGGCCACAGCGTCCATGAGCCCCGAGACGGTGGAGCCCTCCTTGGCGATCTTGACGAAGATCTCGCCGGGGCGGCCATCGTTGTAGAGCCCGACGGTGATATAGCCTTCCTGATCCCCCACCTGGAACTTATGGGTTATGGACTTGCGTTCGTCGGGCAGGTGCTCCCGGTAGGGCCGCGGCCGCTCGATGGCGGCGATCTTGCCCTCTATCTCCCTCAGGGCGTCTGCCGTCTCCTGCTCTGGCCCCTTGACGTTGACGGTGGCGTGGGAGAGGACGGAATACTCGCGGGACCCCTCGCGGTAGACAGTTATGCCCTTGCACCCTTCCCGGTAGGCCAGCCAGAAGGCGGCTGCCACGTCGGCCTCGGTGGCGGAGTTCGGGAAGTTGATGGTCTTGGAGACGGCGTTATCGGTATGCCGTTGGAAGGCGGCCTGCATCCTGACGTGCCACTCTGGGCTGATCTCGTGGGCCGTGACGAAGAGGCG
>DAOUAG010000117.1:0-12587 GCA_034433815.1 Dehalococcoidia bacterium
CCTGGCGGTCGCCAGCCTCGCCCCGGAGCTGAGTGAATATCTCGTAGATCTGCGCCACTCCTGTGGCACCGATGGGGTGCCCCTTGGAGATAAGCCCTCCGCTGGTGTTGACGGGGATGGGGCCATCCAGATACGTGGCCTTCGTATCGATGAGCTTGCCGCCCTCGCCGGGGGCGCAAAGGCCAAGATCCTCGTAAATCAGGAGCTCGGCCGGCGCGGTGGCGTCGTGCACCTCGCAGACATCCAGATCCTCAGGGCCGATGCCCGCCATTTCGTAGGCGCGCCGCGCGGTGCGCTCCGTGATGTTGGGTTCGTTGGGGGCGCGGTCGGCACCGGAAGCCAGTACGGAAGCGCGCACGTAGACAGGCTTCGTGGTGAACTGACGGGCCACGTCGGCGGAGCAAAGGATGGCCGCTGCGGCGCCATCCCCGATGGGAGAGCACATGAGGCGCGTCAACGGCTCGGCCACGACGGGTGAGTTGAGGACATCCTCGAGGGTGTAGACCTCGCGATACTGAGCGTGGGGATTCAGAGACCCATGGTAGTGGTTCTTCACAGCGACCCTTGCGAACTGCTCCTTGGTGGTGCCGTACTTGGCCATGTGCTGGCGGGCGAAGGCGGCGTAGAAGTCCATAAACATGGATCGCTTCTCGCCCGCGCCTTCGGCCGGCGCCGGGGTCTGTTCGCCGCCATCTCCGCGCGCGGCCTTCATCTGGGCCATCAAGCCCTGCACCCACTCGACATCCACGGCGGCACCGATGGCCTGGAACGAGCGGCGCTTGTCTTCGTGATACAGCTTCTCCATTCCCAGCGCCAGGGCGATGTCGTACATGCCAGAGGCGACATATAGCCAAGCTACGTGGAACGCCGTCGAGGAGCTGGCGCAGGCGTTCTCGGTGTTGATAACGGGGATGCCGCCGATGCCGATCTCCCGCAGCACCACCTGCCCGCGGATCATCTCCTGGCCAGTGATGAGCCCGGCGGTGGCATTACCGACGACGGCCACTTGGAGCTTGGACTTGTCGATGCCCGCGGAGTCCAGGGCTCCCTTCACGGCTTCGGCGGCGAGGTCCTTGAGGCTCCGATCCAGAAACTTCCCGAAGTGGGTCATCCCCGCGCCGATAACGGCGACATCTCTCATGGCTTCCTCCCTTGTCCTACTTAGGGCCCGCTAAGCTTCCCGCCATCAGTATACGTCACCATAGGGGAATTAGGAACAGAGTGGGCCGTCGTGTCTCCTACGAGCCAGCGGCCAGCGCCTCTGCCACGGCCTCCTCCATGGTTGCCAGCCGTATTCCCCCGTTGTAGACGCGGGTGACCACGCCCTCTGGGTCGATGAAGATGCTCACCGGCATACCCAAGCCGCGCAAGGCGCCGAACAAGGTGTCGTCTGGATCCATGCCGTTGACGGTGAAGCTCACGCCGGTGCCGCCATCGTTGCGCGGCAGGCTCTCCAAGAAGGATTTCGCCCGGTCGAGGGGCTCCCTACGGTTGACGGCGATGATGGCTAGCTCGCCGCTATGGCGAGCTAGCAGTTCGGCCATGTCCGGGAGTTCCGCCCGGCAGGGGCCGCACCAGGTAGCCCACAGGTTGACGTATACGGCCTTTCCGCGAAAGTCGCTGAGTCGGTACCGCCGGCCGTCGAAGTCCGAAATGGCGAAGTCGGGCGCGAGTTTCCCCGGCTGCGGGCCCACTTCGAGGCTGGCCTGGCCGGAGGAGCGTGGCGGATCCATGACGGCGACGCTTTGGATTCCTGAGCCGCCCCCTTGGTTACCAAGGAGGCCGGCGGCCAGAAGGATGGCCAGCACCACCCCGGTAATGACGGCAAGGCCTACGAGGGCGACAAGCCGTTCTTTGAGGCTGCGGGTTCCACGGGCAGACATCGCTCTCGGGCCTACGCAGAGGTGTCAGGCAGGAAACCGAAGTTGAATGCGCTGTTGAGATTAATAAGGCTGTTAGTGAAGATCAGGATACCGACGATGATGAGCAACGCCCCGCTTACGTAGCTTACGATGCCGGAAAACCGCTTCAGCCTGTTGTAGAGGGGGCTGACCCCGTTGTACGCAAGGCCCAGGGCGAGGAAGGGAATGGACAGCCCGGCGGAGTAGGCCAGGAGGAGCAGCCCAGCCTGAAGGGCGGTGCCACTGGAGACGGCCAGGGCGAATATGGCGCCTAGCGTGGGGCCGATGCAGGGACTCCAGCCGGCGGAGAAGGCTGAGCCCACCAGGAACGACCTGGCATAGCCCACCTTTTGGCCACCCCCGGCATCGAGCCTTCGTTCTTGCTCCAGCCAGGGGATGGTGATGACGCCGGAGAGGTGTAGACCCAAGATGATCAGCACGCCACCAGCAACCTTCAGGACGATGTCCTGGTTGTCCCGAAGGGCATAACCTATGAGACCCAGGGACACCCCAAACAGGACGAAAACCGTCGTGAACCCGAGCGCGAAGCTCACGGCGTGAAAGAAGGGCGTAGTTCCGCCATTCCGCCTGGGGACAGCCATGGCCACTGCCCCTCCGGAGGTGCCACTGCTCTGCACACCAGTCGCACCCTCTACTGCAGCGCCGGAAAGGTAGCCCAGATAGGCCGGAATGAGGGGCAAGACACAAGGCGAGAGACAAGAGAGTAGCCCCGCCGCGAAAGCGACGAAGATGCTGATGCCCCCGATCTCTAAGAAGCCCATCGCTCTGATATCGTTACGTGGCCCTACACCATCATAGATTCGTCAGGTGGAAGCCGGCAACGTAACCTTCGGACCATCGTTGACGGGCCAATGGGCCTGCGCTACATTTGAGCATCAAAGCGCCCCTTCGACACAACTGCGAGCGCCTCCAACGCTGCCCAAAGGAGATCACAAATGGAGTACGCCCCTATCCCCAAGCCACCCGCCAGCGAGATGTCGGTGCGCCCCAACCTCTTTGACTACGAAGACATGCGCCGCAGCTTCTCCTGGGACGCCGTGCGCCGGGAGTTGGATGGCCTGCCCGGCGGCAAGCTGAACATCGCGCACGAGTGTCTGGACCGCCACCTGCGCACCGCCCGCCGTAATAAGATCGCTTTGCTCTGGGAGGGAAAGAACGGCGAGACGGAGACGTATACTTTCGAAGAGATGACCCGCGCCTCCAACCGAGCCGCCAATGGCTTGCGTAGCTTAGGCGTGGAGAAGGGGGACAGGGTCTTCGTCTTCTTGGAGCGCATCCCGGAGTGTTACTTCACGGTCTTCGGCACCTTGAAGCTGGGCGCCGTTATCGGGCCCCTCTTCTCGGCTTTTGGGCCTGAGGCCGTGAAGGACCGTCTTGAGAACAGCGAGGCCAAGGTGCTGGTGACCAGCCCCGACCTCTGGGCTCGAATCCGTGAAGTGCGCCCGGAGCTGCCTAACCTTCAGCACGTCGTGCTCGTGACGCGCCGGCACAAGGCGGAGCCGGAGAAAGGCGTCGTCTTGTGGGACGAGGCCGTCGCCAGCCAGCCGGATCAGTTCGATACCGTGGCCACCGATCCGGAGGACTTTGCGGTGATGCACTACACGTCGGGCACCACCGGGAAGCCGAAGGGCGCCGCGCACGTCCATATGGCGATCCTGGGCCATTACGCCACGGCCAAGTACGTGCTCGATATTCACGACGAGGACGTGTATTGGTGCACCGCCGACCCCGGGTGGGTTACTGGCACCTCCTATGGGATGTTCGGGCCGTGGAGCAACGGCGCTACCAGCCTGGTGTACGAGGGAGGCTTCGGGGCCAGCGCCTGGTATTCGCTTATCGAGAAGTACCGAGTCACCGTCTGGTACACTGCCCCGACGGCCATACGCATGCTGATGAAGGCCGGAGAGCAGGTGGCGAAGAAACATGATCTATCCAGCCTGCGTTACATGTGCTCTGTTGGTGAGCCCTTAAACCCGGAGGCCGTCCTCTGGGGCCAAAAGGTGCTGGGGTTGCCCTTTCACGACAACTGGTGGCAGACCGAGACCGGCTGCATCCTGATCGCCAACTATCCCGTCCAGGAGATCCGCCCGGGTAGCATGGGACGGCCCTTCCCAGGCATCGAGCCGGCGATAATAGACGATGACGGTAATCCTTTGCCCCCTGGCCAAGAGGGGAACCTAGCCATCCGCCCCGGCTGGCCCTCGATGTTCCGCACCTACTGGAAGAATCGCGAGATGTACGAATCGCGCTTCCGAAACGGTTGGTACATAACGGGCGATCGGGCACGCATGGACGCCGACGGCTTCTTCTGGTTCGTGGGGCGCGCCGACGACGTCATCAACACGGCAGGGCACCTGGTTGGCCCCTTCGAGGTAGAGAGTGTGCTAATCGAGCATCCGGCCGTAGCGGAAGCGGGGGTAATAGGCAAGCCCGACCCCGTGGCCATGGAGGTCGTCAAGGCCTTCGTGGCCTTGAAGGACGGATACCAGCCGAGCGAGAAGCTGCGCCGTGAGCTGATCCACTACTCGCGCGAGCGGCTGGGGCCAGCGGTGGCGCCGCGAGAGATCGAGTTCCTGCCCTCCCTCCCCAAGACTCGAAGCGGAAAGATCATGCGCCGGCTGCTCAAAGCGCGGGAGCTGGGCCTACCAGAGGGGGACACCAGCACCCTAGAGGACTGACGGTCTCGGCGCTGGCGTCAGCGAAGCTCGTCTGCGCCCGCTGGCGCCTTGTGCTGTCCGGGGCTTTGAGCCGCTGGCAGCGGCTGCACCCCGTTGGCTGTTCCCATGTACAGCAGATCGTGAAGGCCCACTCCCATGCGCACCATGGCTGGCAGGCCAGCCACGACAGCCAGAGCCAGAGTCATTATGTGGGCGCCCAGGGCGTAGGCGACAGCTTCTGGCCTCTCGTAGCCCATGACGACAAGCACTCCCGCCACGGCAACCTCAAAGGTGCCTACGTTGAAGGGCACAAGGGGCACGGAGACCACCAGAGTGGCGGCGATGGTGATCACCACCGCCTGAGCCAGGGAGAGGTCCAGGCCAAAGGTGAGTCCGAAGGTGAAGTATATGCCGGCCTGTACGAGCCATGCCGCGAAGGTGGCGCCCAGGGCGTAGCCAGTCCGGGCGGCATCCCGAAGGACAGACAGGCCGTCCAGGAAGCGTGGCACCAAACCTGCCGCCTTCTGGCGCAGCGCAGAGGGCACTAGCCGGAACGGGCTGCGGTCTTGCCAACCCTCGTCTAGCTCCAGGCGTGAGGCAGCCACGGCGATGAGGGCTCCGGCGACCACAGTTACGGTCAGCGTCCAAGCTAATGTGACGGGAAGCTGGGGAACTCCCAGGAAGGCCAGCATGACGAGAAAAAGAAAGACGAAGGCAAATCCATCCAACAGCGTCTCGGTGACGAAAATCATGGCCGCCACGCTTGCGCGGGGCAGGCCGTAAAGCCGGGCCGCAGCTTGCACTCGCAACACGTCGCCGAGACGCCAGGGAAGTATGCGGTTAACCATGCCGGCAGCCAAGAAGACACCGAACAGGCTGAAGATACGGGGCCGTCCCGCCGGGTGAAGCTGTGCTTGCCAACGGAGGGCCCCGAGGAGGTTTGCCAACAGGTACAGGGGCAAGGCGATGGCCAGGTATGGATAATCGGCATCGGCCGCCACATCCAGCGCCTTTTCGATGTCGGTGCGCCAGAAAAGGACGGCAATAAGCGCCGCGCTGGCCACGACCTGGGGGATGACCTGGGGACGGATCAGCCGCCTCACGTCCAGAGCATATACCAGAAGCACGGCCCGATTCGACGGGTGGCGTTGGCGCTGGATTACAGCAGGACTACAATAGGGACAGCCCCGGCACAGGGGCCAAAGGAGTTAGATGGGGACGACAGACCGGGTCAACGAGGAGCGCGTCTACTACAACTTCCAAGGCCGGATGCCGCGGGTGAATCTGGAGCCCGAGCCCGCTGCTATCCCGCCCGGCGTCCCGGAGCCGCGTCTCATCACTGATACCACCCTGCGGGATGGAGCCCAAGACTCGCGCTTCGCCCTCTTTCCCAACGAGGCGAGGGTCCGCTACGTCGATCTCCTCCACCAGCTCGATAACGGCACCGGCCGTATTTACGCCATCGAGACGTTCATCTACCAGCGACGTGACCTCTGGGTTTTGGACAAGCTGTTGGAGCGCGGGTACGAGTATCCGAAGATCACTACCTGGATCCGCGCCACCCCAAAGGACGTGAAGGAGCTCTTCGAGGCCAGCCAGGGACGTGTGCAGGAGACCGGCATGCTCGCCTCGTCCTCCGACCACCATATCTTCGATAAGCTGGGCTATCGCAGTAAGTCTGAGGCGATAGAGAAGTACCTGAAGCCCATCCTCACTGCCTGCGAATACGGAATTACGCCTCGTGTCCATCTGGAAGACACTACCCGAGCCGATATCCAGGGCTGGGTGATCCCCTTCATGCGACGGGTCCTGAAGGAAACCGAAGGACGGGCGAGATTCCGCATCTGCGACACGATAGGCTGGGGCGTGCCCGACCCCTACGCAGCGATGCCCCAGGGCATCCCGAAGCTTGTCTCCACCCTCTTCCAAGAGACGGGCGCTGAGCTGGAGTTCCACGGGCACAACGACTTCGGACTGGCGACTGCCAACTCCCTAGCGGCGTGGCAGTACGGCTGCCGCAAGGTCAACGTCGCCTTCGGCGGGTTGGGCGAGCGCACGGGCAACACGTCCCTGGAACAGGCGCTGGCCGGGTACATTCGAATGTATGGAGACCCTGGGTTCGATCTGACAGTGCTGCCAGAGATGAGGCGGCTGGTCGAGGAGGTGCTTACGCCCTTGCCGCAGACGGCGCCGATCATCGGCGACGTGTTTAGCACCCAGGCGGGAATCCACCAGGCGGGTGTCATGCGGCAAGAGGATGCCCCGGGGGGCCTGATCTATCTCGCCTACGATCCTGCCCTGGTCGGGCGGTCTCACGCAGAACGAAACCTCATCGGCGGGCTCTCCGGTTCGGAAGGGATCGTGGCCATCCTGAACACCGAGGCGCAGCGGCGCGGCCTTGATCTGCGCTTCTCTAACACTAGCCGGGTCGTCAAGGAGGTATACGATAAGGTACAGGCGGCCTACGATGGGGAGTACGATGGGACAGCGGGGCGCTGGGTGAACTACAGGACGGCGTTCTTCTCGCCGGAGGAGATCTGGGAGTTGGCGGCCGAGGCCTTGCAAGCCAAGGGTGGAGTATGAGAAAGGCGATGAGGGGAGAGAGGGGCCTCTACCTCCAAGCTGTCAGCCCCAATGGAAGCTCTCGGGACGTGAGGTACCGCTGATGCGCTACGCTCAGATTGCGGGCTGGGGAATGTACGTCCCATCCCGGGTGATGACCAACGATCGCTTCGTGGAGATGGGGCTGGACACCTCCCACGAGTGGATCGCGACCCGCACGGGGATCGAGACCCGTCGCCTGGTTGGGCCTGACGAAGCCACGTCGGATATGGCGGTGAAGGCCGGGCAGCAGGCGCTTCAGACAGCCGGTGCCCGGCCCGGCGAGGTGGACATGGTGATCGTGGCGACGTGCACTCCAGACCACATCATGCCCTCCACCGCCTCGCTGGTGCAGGACCGGCTCGGTCTAGAGAACGCCGGTGCGATCGATCTGAACGCCGCTTGTAGCGGTTTCGTTTACGCTTTGATCACGGCGGCTGGGCTGATCGAGGCCAAACGCGCGCGCCAGGTTCTGGTAATTGGGGCAGACGAGCTTTCCATCCACCTGAACTGGAAAGACAGGAGCACCTGCATCCTTTTCGGCGACGGCGCGGGGGCAGTGGTGCTCCGGGCTGGTAAGGAGCCCGGTATACTGGCTTCCACTACCGGCTGCGACGGCTCCGGTGCCAACCTGCTGACCATCCTTGGCGGCGGCTCGCGGCACCGGCTGAATGGGCACTCGCCGGGGGGCGGCGACTATTACCTGCGCATGAACGGTCCACAGGTCTTCAGGGCAGCCACCCAGGCGATGGCCAAGGCAGCGCAAAAGGTGATGGCGGCCTCAGGGATGGCTCCCCAAGACGTCGACTTGTTCATCCCGCATCAGGCCAACATACGAATTATCGAGTCCACAGCGCGAAGGTTGGGGGTGCCGCTGGAGAAAGTGTTCACCAACGTCCGTCACTACGGAAACACCAGCGCTGCCTCCATCCCCATCGCTCTGTGCGAGGCCATCAGTGCCGGTCGCGTCCAGATAGGAACCAAGATCGTGCTGGCCAGCTTCGGAGCCGGCCTGACCTGGGCGGCGGTGGCCCTGCGCTGGAGCATTGACGTGACCCGCCGGCCGCCTCCTTGGAGCCCCCTCCAGTGGCGGTTGGGCACGCGCGTGGCGGCTGTGCGCTCGGCGATCCGGCGGCAGGAGCGAAAGGTGCTGGCCACGATAGACGAGAAGCTGCGCGGCGAGGGCGACTAGTCGGCCGCCCAGCATCCCGCTACGAGAGAGAGGCGCTCGGACTTCGCTCAGGCGATCTCGCGTCCTTGTTCGCCGGCCCAGCCGATCTCCACATCATCTTCGTCCCAGATGATGACGGGGACCGTTGCGCTGTACTTGGTGGCTTCTTGCCACCATTCCTCGCGCTCGTCCACCCGCCTTTCCTCAAACTGCACGCCGCGCTGGCGCAGGGCAGCCCGCGCCTTATCGCAGGTTGGACAATCGCCGAGGGTGTACACGATAACGGGCGGCAACGGAACCTCCAGCGCTGCATTCTAGCACGCGCCCTCACACCTTTATCGCTTTCCATTTGCCACGGCGGAACCGCAGGAACATCAGGCAAGCACGCGTGCTGATATCCATGACGGCAGCAGCCCAAGCTCCGGGGACTCCAAAACCTAGGGGTATCGCCAGCAGGTAGGCTGGCAGCAGGCGCACGATCCACGTCGCGCCGGCCATTATGTAGAGAACCGCTCTCGTGTCTCCAGCGCCGCGCAAGGCACCGCTGAAAGGCAGGCTGATGGCCAGGCCGGGCATGGCGAAGGCAAAGATGAAGAGGAGCTTGCGCCCGATGTCTATCACTTCATTAGCGTCCTCGCCCCCCACGAAGAGGCTCGTAATCTGGGCACCAAAGAACATCATGAGCAGAGCCACGCAGCACATGAAGGCCATAGAATAACGCACGGCAAGGTAGGTGGCGCGTTCGGCCACGTCGGGCCGTCCGGCTCCCAAGGCCTGTCCCACGATGGCCGAGGTGGCCACGCTCAAGGCGAATCCCACGTTGAAGGTCAGGCTCTGTATGCCCAACGTAACCCCGTGGGCCGCAACGGCCGTAGTTCCGAGACTGGCGATGATGCGGGTGTAAAGCATGAAGGCGATATTGAACTGGACGTTCTCTAGCCCAGAAGGCACGCCCACGTTCAGCACCCGCCGGGCGTCGCCCCCGTGCAACCGAGCCGCCTGCCACGGATACCACTGGACGATGCGCTTGCCTGACATCAGGACGGCAATGACCAGCAGCGCTCCCACCATGGCAGACGAGGTGAAACCGAGACCAGAGCCGGTAACGTTCAGGCGAGGAAAAGGCCCCGGGCCGTTGATGAAAGCGTAGGCAACGACGATGTTCACTACGTTGACGATGACGCCGATGATCATGGGAGTTCGCGTGTCGCCAGCTCCCTGGAGAGAGGCGAAACCTGCATAAACAAGGGACCACAGGGGCATGCCAACGGCTGCCGCTCGCAGATAGATAGCCCCCTCTCGTTTGGCTTCTGGCTCAGCGCCCATCATGCCAAGCCCCCAGGACCCGAGAGCCCACATGCCCAGGCCCATAAGAACGCCCCAAGCTACGGCCATGGCGATGGCGTTGGCGAGGGTCCGAGAGGCCAGTTCGGGCCGCCCTGCGCCGACGTTGCGGGCGATGATGGCGGTGGAACCGACGGCGACCGCCACCATGCCGGTCTGGGCGAACCAGAAGATTTGGCCGGCCAGGCGGACGCCAGCCAAAGCGTCCTCTCCCAAATGACCCACCAAAGCCGTGTCCACCAACTGAACCATGGAGAAGCTGACCTGCTGGACGATAACAGGCCAGGCCAGCCTGACAACCGAGCGGGCCAGACGGGATTCATCGACGATGGCAGGGGTGACAGTTATGCTTTCAGCGGCTTCCACAGGTAGTCAATAACGCTTGTCTGGCCCTAGGCGCGTCTTTTCATTATCGCAGAGCACCCGGGGCGGCGGAAAGCGATGGGGAGCGCTGCCCCCGGCGCCGCGCTTCCTAGACCAGGCCCCTATCACGTATGATGAAGCTACCTTGCGCGAGCCGAGAGGAGCCGGTATGTGAGATTCGTTAAGACCCCCGAAGAGATACAGCGCATCCAGAAAATCTATGCCCGGTGCCACTTCATGGGTATTCGCGGGCTGTCAGTCCTCTTCGAAACGGACCCGGAGGTGGTGCGGGCACTTCTGCCTCCACCTCTCGAGCCGACCCCCGAACCACTGGGCACGGCCTGGGTCGGCGAGGTGGCTGCATCCAACTGCGTCGGGCCGTTCCGCGGGGCCGCGCTGTATCTGCGGGCCCGTTACGGCGACATCGTGGGGAACTACTGCGTGACGATGCCCATGTCGACACCCGAGGCCGTGGTCTTTGGACGGGAACTGTACGGGGAGCCGAAGAAGGTGGCCTCCATCATCTTCGAGACCCAAGGAGACCACGTGTGGGGGTCGGCAGAGCGCCACGGAGTGCGCTTCTTGAGCCTGCGCGGCCGCATGAGCCATGAAGGGAAGCCGGGACGGGCCCAAACCTCGACGTTCCACTTCAAGTTCACGCCTCGCCCTGACGGCACCGGATTCGACAGCCCGCCGAAGCTGGTGCAGGTCATCGGCGACGTGACGGTGCAGGTCGCCCGGCTGGGACGCGGCGAGCTCGTCTTCCGCGATTCGGCCCACGATCCCGTGGCGGACATCCCGGTGCGGCAGGTGGTAGAAGCCATGTACACGGAGGGCCACATGTACACCAGCGGCCACACGCTGTGCGAGGTGGACCCGGAGGCGTTCCTTCCTTACTCTTTCGCTAGCATCGATGATATGGATGAGATCGCCGAAGGAGGGATGCTCCACGCCCAAGCGGCTCGCCGGACTCGCGAAGGGAAGGGCCAATGGCGCGGCCGCTGAGGAACGACACCGCGGGACACCCGTGAGCGCCAAGAAAGAGACAGGACATCGCTGGTTCGCCGCCATCTACGATCGAATGATGGCGGGCGCCGAGAAGTCCTTTATGCGCGAGGTCCGGCGGAACATCGCCGGCGGAGCCCGTGGACGCGTCTTGGAGATCGGGGCCGGCACCGGGGCTAACTTCCCATACTACACAGAGGCAGCCGTAAGCGTAGTGGCCCTGGAGCCCGACCCCTTCATGGCCCGCCGGGCGAGGGAGAAAGCGCAGCGGGCACGGGTGCCCATCGACCTACGGGAGGCGCCGGCCGAGGTGCTGCCCTTCGCGGATGAGAGTTTCGATACCGTGGTGGCCACTTTCGTCCTGTGTTCCGTTCAGGATCCGGCGAAGGCCCTGGCAGAGATCTATCGCGTGCTGCGGCCGGGCGGGCAACTGCGCTTCTACGAGCACGTCCGCTATGAGCACCCCTTCGGTGCTTTCTGGCAAGGCCTGGCCACCCCTATCTGGCGCTGGGCTGGCGCCGGCTGCCATCCCAACCGCGATACGGCTCGCGCCATCCAAGAAGCCGGCTTTGTGATTCAGGAGGTGGAACTAACCAAACCGGTGCCCCCCATCCCTCCTTTGGTCATCACGAGGCCTCACATTAGGGGCATAGCCTTGCGGCCGTAGTAGGGGGCCTATGTCTCGCGCTCGCCGGCAGTACGTGCGCTTGCCCTCCGGTAGGGTGCCCGTGACGTCCGAGGCCGACGTGCTGGTTGCTGGCGGGGGCGCGGCGGGCTTGGCCGCGGCAGTGGCCGCCGCCCGAAGCGGGGCAGATGTGCTGCTGCTGGAGCGTTCGGCCTACCTTGGCGGCCTGGCGACTGGCGGCCTCATCATCCTGCTGCTGACCCTCGACGACGGTGCGGGACGCCAGGTTGTAGGGGGCCTGTGCCAGGAGATGGTGGATAGGCTTAGGCAGCGGGAGGCCGCCTACTACCCGCCCTCCCGGGAATGGAATGATCCGGACCCGCGCTTGGTGGAGCACTACCGCCGCTGGGGCCTGGTCTGGGGCAGCGGCCCTCACAGGGTGCGCTACTCCGTCGCCTTCGAACCCCACGAGTTCGTGTTCGCGGCCGACGAGATGGTGCGAGAGGCAGGCGTGAGGGTGCTGTACCACACCTGGGTCTGCGAGCCGCTAGTCGAAGACGGGGAGCTGACGGCGGTCATCATCCAGAACAAAGGGGGAAGGCAGGCGGTGCGGGCCAAGGTGGTCGTGGACGCAACGGGTGACGGGGACGTGCTGGCTGCCGCCGGTGAAGCGTACGAGCTGGAGAGGGTCCACCCATGGCTATGGTTCTTAATGAGCAACGTCCAGGACCCTGAAAAGGCCCTCGAGGCTGGCGGTGGCCTCTTCTTCCACACTATCGGCAAAGGCCGAGTGCTAGTCCCATGGGGCGGCGAGGCGCGGGCCACAGCGCGCATCGATGCCACTGACCCCTCGGAGGTTTCGCAGGCCCTAGCCGAGTGCCGGCGGATGGTGGCAGAGG
>DAOUAG010000118.1:0-3267 GCA_034433815.1 Dehalococcoidia bacterium
TCACACCTTCTCGAAGGGGGTGCGCACCACCTCAGTGCCGTCCGGCAGGCGCACCACCTGATAGTCGGCGAACAGGTTGGGGGCCTCCAGGCGCATGATGCGCAGGATCTCCAGCGCCACCTTGCGGATCTCCGCCTCCGCCCACTCTGAGCCGCGAAGCTCAACGAAGTGGCGTAGGGCGCGAGCGTTGGCCGTAACGAAGATCATCGTCTCCGTGGCGTTGGGCAGGACGCTGCGGGCCGCCTGGCGGGCCAACTTGCGCCGGTGCGTGCGATCCCCTTGCTGTCCCTCGGGAAGGGAGGCCAGCTTCGCTGACAGCTTCTCCACCAGATCGACATAGGCCTGGTGAGAGGTTTGCACCGCCCGTAGCCAGATGGCGTGCAGCTCCTCGTCTTCGGCGATGATATCGGGCTCCACAAAGTTGGCCATGGACTCGTCCACGTAACGCTGGGAGAGTTGCGAGTAAGCCCAGCCGGCCCTGTGGCGCACCAGCTCGTGGGTGAAGGAGCGAGACACGCCAGCGATGATGAAGTTCCAGACGGCGTGTTCCAGGACCGAGCCGTGTTTCTGGCCGATGATGTTGGCCACGTACTCCGCATTGGTCTTGCGGCCCTTACCGTACGAGAGGTAGCAGAGGCGGCCGCCCGCTTCCACGAGTTGCTCGCCGCCTACCTCCGTGTCCGTCTCCCAGGCCAAGCCGTAGTCGCTGAGAAAGCGGTCTATGGCCTGGCGGTCGACGCCCTGCCGGCCAACGAGGTAGACGCGGGGTTCGCGAATGATGTTCATCGGTGGCCTCCGGCGATTGCTGGGCGTGCGATACGGCGTGATTATAGCACTGGGGACAAAGGGGGTAAACGGTAACGCCCTTGATCATTTAGCCCTGATGCCACCTGTTCTCCAGCGGCCGGGGCCCTGATATCATGCCAACATGACGAGCGCGAACGCCGTGGGTGTGGACATCGTGGAGATCGGCCGGGTGAAACAAGTCCTGGCAAAACACGGGGCTCGCTTCCTGCGCCGCGTGTACACGGAGCTAGAGGTGGCCTTCTGCCGGGGCCGCATCAGCGAGCTGGCGGCGCGCTTTGCTGCCAAGGAGGCCGTCATGAAGGCCTTGGGCACCGGCGCCCGGGGCGTCGCCTGGCGAGAGATCGAGATCCTGCCCAACCATCGGGGCAAGCCGTTGGTCTATCTCCATGGGCGTGCTCGGGAGCGCGCCGCCCGCATCGGTCTTGCCGGCCTAGACGTCAGCATGAGCCACAGCCGGGAGTACGCCGTGGCCTTCGTCGTCGGCCAATCGCAGGATCTGGTGCCGGACCGCATGGCCTGGCGGGAAAAGTTCCGAAGCATCCTGCAGGAAAGGGGGCTGCTGGGTGCGTGAGCGCCTGTCCATAGAGGAGCTTTCCCGCTTTACCGGCGAGCCGATAGAGCGGCTCCGCTACTGGCAGGAGAAGGGCCTCCTGGGAGACGACGGACCCCTGCCCTTTACTGCTGCCGACATCGAGAAGGTGCGGATGGCGCAGATGCTCCTGCGGCGGGGGATCCGTATCGAAGTAGTGGAGGCGGCAGCCAGGGAGGCGACACAGGCGGGCCTTCTGCCGGAGTACTTGCGGGAGATCTTTCCCGGCGGCATCGGCCCCGTCTATACGCTGGCGGAGGCAGCGGAGACGGTAGGCCTGGACTTGGCCCTGGCTAAGCGCCTCTGGGATGCCGCCGGCATGCAAGACCAGGGAGACGTGCTGTACAGGGATGACGTGGAGATGCTGGGCCACCTTTACACGGCCCTCTCGGCCGGCCTACCGGAAGAGGCCCTCGCCCAGATCCTCCGCGTCTATAGCGACGCCCTGAACAGGGTGGCAGAGGTCGAGACGCGCCTGGTGCGCTTTTACATACGCGAGCGTCTTCTGGCCTCTGGGGCCTCCCCCCAGGAGTACATCGAGACGTTGGACTCCATAGGCGAGCGGCTGAATCCTCTGGTGGAGCCGGCAGTGCTCTACTTCCATCGCAAGGGCTTCATCCGGGGGCTGCGGGAGCAGGTGGCATGGCACCTGGAGGAGATGGTGCGGGGGTGGCAACCGGCCTCGGCTCCGGGCCAGATGAGGGCGGCCGTGGCCTTCGTCGACCTAGCCAGCTTTACGCCCCTGGCGGAGGCCATGGGTGACGCCGCCGCGGCGCGGGTGTTGGAGCGCTTCGCTGAGATCGTACGCCGGCATACCAGCGCCTGGGGCGGGCGGGCCGTCAAGCAGATCGGCGACGCCTTCATGCTGGTTTTCCCAGAGCCCCGGTCGGCCCTGGCCTGCTGTTTGGAGATCGACGCAGCAGCCCGGGCCGAGCCCCAGTTCCCGGCAGTCCGCTGCGGACTCCAGTGGGGTTCGGTGCTCTATCGGGAGGGCGATTACGTCGGCTCCAACGTCAACATCGCCTCCCGCCTGGCGGAAGAGGCCGAGCGGCACCAGGTGTTGATCACGGCCGACGTCCGCCGCGAGGTGGCGGGGATGCCCGACGTGGAGTTCGCCCGGTTGGGCAAGCGGCGGCTCAAAGGGCTGGCCGGCGAGGTCGAGGTGTTCGAGGCCCGGGCCAGCCCCAGCCTAGAGATAGAGCGGCTCTCTGACCCCGTCTGCGGGATGGAGCTCGGCCCTGCCGAGGTGGCTGCAACCCTCCTCTTCGGCGGGCGCGAGCGGGTGTTCTGCTCGGAAGAGTGTCTCAAACGGTTCGTTAGCTCCCCAGCTCAGTACGAGGAGAAAGGATGAAGCTGGCGACGGTTGCCGAGATGCAGCGGGCCGAGGCTGAGGCTGGCGTGCCCGTGGCGCAGCTCATGGAGAACGCTGGACTCGCCGTGGCCCAGGAAGCCTGGCTCCTCTTGGGGGAGCTGGCGGAGCGCCGCATCGTGGTGCTGGCGGGCCCAGGGAACAACGGAGGCGATGGCCTGGTGGCGGCCCGGCACCTCGCGGAGTGGGGGGCCAACGTCATGGTATATCTCCTGAGGCCTCGGGACGCCTCGGACCCCGTGTTCGCTCCCCTGAGCCAAGCGGGGGTGCCGTGGACCGTGGCCGAGGATGACGCCAAGGAGGGGTTCGCCCGCCTAGAGGAGTGGTTATCGGGCGCAGATTTGGTGGTCGACGCCCTACTGGGCACTGGCCGGGCCCGCCCCATCGAAGGGACCCTGGCCGAGGTGCTGGATCGGCTGCGCGCGGCGCGCGACAAACGCCTGCCTCCACGCCTCATCGCCGTCGATCTGCCCACCGGGGTCGACGCCGACACCGGCGCGGC
>DAOUAG010000119.1:0-2117 GCA_034433815.1 Dehalococcoidia bacterium
CCCCATCGCCTCAATCTGGCGCGCGGTCTCGCCTATCGTGCCTGGCGCCCGCGATGGATTCTCGTCGGTGGATCGCGCCGCGCAGACCACGGACGCGCCCTCCCGCGCCAAAGCCAGGGCCACGGCCCTCCCGATCCCACGCGAGGCCCCTGTGACGACCGCCACCGTCCCTTGCAGGTTCACGATGTCCAGCCTCCCGAGACAAACAATCGTTTCTGTATGCGCACATTTTACGCGTACGGGCAGTCATTGTGCCATCCCGCACCAGTGCGAGCCGGTCGGCAGGAACGGGGCGGTCCATTTGGCACTTGGCAGCGGGCGCGCTGAGGGATAGCGTCTGGTGATGGAGCGAGATAACGCTCGAAGGAGGTTGGTCAGCATGGCCCCCAAGACCAAGGCACAGAAGTTCCGCATTCTTACAAGCCCGCTCTGGGCGCCCTTTCTCTGGCCCCTAGGGGTTACGCAAGAACAGGCCTACGCGGAGGTGCACGACGGAAAGCTGCACGTTCACTTCGGGAGGGCGTTCGATGCCGAGTTTTCCCTGGACGACGTGGAGGAAGCAGAGCTAGCCCGCTGGCCTCTCTGGGCAGGCATCGGCCCCCGTACCGACTTCCGGGGCAATGTGGGCCTGGTAGGCACCTACGTCAACGTCGTGGAGGTGCGCTTCAAGACCCCCCAGCGGGTTCGCCTGCTCTTCCCCGTCACCTGCCGCAAACTGTACCTCTCGATGGAGGAACCCCACGCCTTCATCGCGGCGCTGCGGCCGCCGAAGAGCGGTGAGGAGCTAGGGGAGCCAGCCCGGGCAGCCTAGCGCGCCAAGCTGTGCGCTGCCTCGGGCGGCCTGTCAACATCGATGCCCAGGTGCGACTTGAGGAGCGTCCAGCCCACCCATTGATCCGGGTAGCGGAGGACCTGTTGCTCCAACAGACCGTAAAGTTCCTGGGCGGTGCGGAGCACTGAGGCCTTGCCCGACGGCGGCGGCAACGGCTCCAAGAACCGCAGACGGAACCTGGGGCCAGGTTCCCGAAGGAAAACGGCCGGCACGATGCTCCTGCCCGTGGCGGCCGCCAGGTAGGGGATGCCGTAGGGTACTTGCACCTCCCAACCCAAGAAGCGCACCGCCGTGGTCCGGCTGAACTGCTGGGGGGAAAGCTCCATCAGGGTCGCGACCAACCCCTGCCCATCGAGGGCCTCACGGCAACGCGCCAAGACGAAGGGGTCGCGCGCGCTAAGGTAGCGCACCCGCCGCGCGGAGGCTGGGGCGAACCGCTCGCCAAGGGCCTTGCCGAGGCCAGCGAGGGGCTCAGCGCCCACGACCATAGTGACGTCGTAACCCATAGCCCCGAGGGCCAGCGGCAGCAACGGGTACACCCCCAAGCGAAAGCCGAGAACGATGGCGCCGGGCCCCTTCTCGCGCACCGCGAGGAGGGTATCGTGGCCCTCTACGGCTACCGCTTTGCGCCGGAAAGCCGCCTTGTCCAGATTCGCCAGCAGCACGAAGAGGTCGGCCGTCTCGAGGTACATCCGGTTGCGCCAGAAGCGCCGGCGCACCTCCTCCGTAAGCCCAAAGCGCCGGCCATCAGGATCGATGGCGGCAAAGGCCGCGGCCAACCCGTCAGACATCTTGAGGGTCTTGAGGGGCCAGCGTAGCCATGTCTCCAGCCAGGTAGCGCCGGCCAGAAGCCGGTGCAGCGCCGGGTAGGGAATCGCCCGGAGGGCCGCAGCGAGGCGAGAATGCGACAGGGCGAACTCCGCCGCCGCGTACTGGTCGAAGCGCGCCCTGGCTAGCATGAAATAAGGCAGGCACCGCTGGCCCCGCGGCGCGGGCACCAACGGGCTGACGCCCGGCTCTGCCTAAGGATCTCCCTGAAAAAGGCGAGTCTTAACCGGCCGACTGGAGGCCCTACTCACCCCCGGGCACGGGGGGCATCCACAAAGTGCAGGTCGGCAGAGAATCGAACACCTCGGGCTCCCGGGCCTGGCCCCGAAAGATGAGGGAGAGGAGAAAACGGATCATAGCGCGCACCCCCTTGGTTGCTAGCCCGGCCCTCGCCGAGTGTCTGCTGCCCCGGGCCGGTCAAGGGCAGAATGTATGGGCTCCTGTTGTGATGCGGCGG
>DAOUAG010000120.1:0-2361 GCA_034433815.1 Dehalococcoidia bacterium
CGGGTGGAGGCGGACGGCCGCGTGATTTCCGGACGGAAGTTCTTGATCGCTACGGGCGCCCGGCCTTCCGCGCCGCCGCTCCCCGGTCTCGAAACCGTCCAATACCTGACCAACCGGGAGGCTATGGAGCTGGAGGAGCTGCCCCGCTCAATGATCGTCGTCGGCGCGGGGCCCATCGGCCTGGAGCTGGGCCAGATGTTCCTCCACTTCGGCACGCAAGTGACGGTTCTGGAGAAGATACCGCAGATCCTGCCCCGCATCGAGCCCGAGATCGCCAATGAACTAGAGCGGGCTCTTCGGGACGAGGGGATGGAAATCTTCTGCGCCTGCAACATCGAGCGCGTGTGGCAGGAGGGGGAGACACGGTTCGTACAGGCGGACGTCATGGGCGAGAGACGTGTCTTTGAGGCCGACCAGCTCCTGCTGGCCACGGGGGTCGTCCCTAATTCGGATGGCCTCGGCCTGGCGGAGGCTGGGGTCGAGACCGACAAGAGGGGCTTTATCGCGGTTAACGAGTTCATGGAGACAACCGCGCCGGGCATCTACGCTGCTGGCGACGTGGTGGGAAAGATGTTCCTGGAGACGCTGGCTGCGAAGGAAGGCGCCGTCGCTGCAAGCAACGCCCTCGAAAACGCAGGAAAGACCATCGATTACGATAGCGTCCCCGCGGCCGTCTTCACCAATCCCCAGGTGGCCACGGTGGGGCTAACGGAGGAGGAAGAGATGCGCCGCTTCGGAGCCTGTGCCTGCCGCACCGTCGAAGTGGCCCGCATCCCCAAGGCCAGGGCGATAAAGGAGACGCGGGGGCTGATCAAGATGGTCATCCACCCGGAGACCGGCGCGGTCCTTGGGGTGCACATGGTAGCGCCCAACGCCGCCGAGCTGATCCACGAGGCCGTTTTGGCCGTCCGGTTCGGACTGACGGTGGACGACATCATCGACACGGTGCACGTCTTCCCGACCTTCAGCGAGGGGATCAAGCTGGCCGCCCAAGCCTTCACTCGAGACATTAGCGTGATGGCCTGCTGCGTCGAGTAGGCGGGGGCAGGGCGCGGTCCTGGCGCTCGCCGTGGCGCGGGCGTTTTTCGGTCACGGCCTGGCCTCCGCGTGGTGGTTGTGCTTGCAACCCCGGCGGCCCCGTGGTAAGGTTGACGATTCAACAGCGTTTGGGGCGGGCTTCTTGGGGCGGCCTGCACCCTCCACCTGAAAGGAGTATGGCATGCAGGAACTCGCCTCTACCAAGGGTTCGGTTGTGCCTCGCGGGGCGGTGGGAAGCTTTTCCCGCACCCTAGCCGGCCGCGTCCTTTCACCGGGCGATGCTGGATACGACGCCGCTCGCACGGTCTTCAACGGCATGGTGGATCGCCGGCCGGGTCTAATCGCCCAGCCGTCCAACACAGCGGACGTCCAACGCTGCGTGGCCTTCGCCCAAGAGTGGGGCCTCGAACTCTCGATCAAGGGCGGCGGCCACTCGGTCCAAGGGTACGGCGTCTGCAACGGTGGCCTCATGGTCGATCTCTCCCGCATGAAGGGTGTCGTCGTGGACCCGGGCGTCCGCACGGCCATCGCCGATGCGGGGGTGACCTGGGGGCTCTTCGATGCGGCCACCCAAGAGCATGGGTTGGCCGTGACGGGCGGCCGCGTACCTACTACGGGCATCGCGGGTTTGACCCTGGGCAGCGGCTCCGGGTGGCTGGAGCGCAAGCTGGGCTACACAGTGGACAGCCTTACGGGCTGCGAGATCGTCACCGCCGACGGCTCCGTTCTCTGGACCAGCGAGAGGGAAAATCCGGAGCTCTTCTGGGGCCTGCGCGGAGGCGGCGGCAACTTCGGCATCGTCACCAAGTTCGAGTATCGCCTTCATCCCATCGGCCCAATGGTGTACGGTGGCCTGCTGGCCTTTCCGCGAAGCCCGCAGGTCTTGAAGGCGTATCGCGACTTCATGGAGGCGGCACCCGACGACGTGGGCGGCGGAGCGATTCTGGCTACAGCGCCCCATCAGGACTTCGTGCCCGAGCCAGTCCGCGGCACGCCCATCATGGGCATCCTGGCCTGCTATACGGGCCGGCCAGCGGACGGGCCGGCCGCCTACAAGCCGCTACTGGACATGAAGCCGCCGATGAACCTGACGGGGCCGATGCCGTACACCGAGGTGCAACGCTTGGTCGAGCCGATGAACCCACCCGGCCTGCGCAACTACTGGAAGGCTGACATGTACCCGGAGCTGCCCGATGCTGCCCTCGATGCCCTCATCGAGGCGGCAGCGGAGCCCCCGTCGCCGTGGACCAGCATCATCGTCGCGCCCCTCGGCGGCGCCATACAGCGGGTGGCGGAGGGTGCCACCGCCATCGGCTGGCGGAA
>DAOUAG010000121.1:0-3355 GCA_034433815.1 Dehalococcoidia bacterium
ATAAGCGCTTCGCGAAGAGGGCCGCCTGTTATGTGGACGTCCTGGCCGATCTCCAGCATGAGGACTGCCGTCCCTGTGTCCTGGCACAGGGGGAGCATCTCCTCTCGCGCCAGATCGGCGTTGCGCAGTATCTGGTCCAACACCTTCTGGGCCAGGGGCGACTCCTCTTTTTCGCGGGCCTTGCGGAGGGCCTCGACGACGTCTTCCGGCAGAAGACAGGTGGCATCGAAGCAGAGGCGCTTGACGGCGTCGCGGATCTGGTCTACGTGTATCTCTCTCATGATGGTCTCCTGGCCGGATGGGGCCCTGGGTCACTTGGCGGCTATGAGGCCGATGAGCTCCTTGGTGGCGTTGGCCGCCTTGCGAATGCCCTCGATCTCGGAGTCCCAGAGGGGCGGCTCGTAGACGGCCTCGATGCCGCTGGCGCCCAGCTTCACCGGCAGGCCGACGAAGGCGTCCTTGATACCGTACTGGCCGGAGGCCAGAGTGGCGCAAGGGAGGACGCGCTTCTTGTCCAAGAGGATGGACTCAACCATCTCCACCGTGGCCGCGGCCGGGGCGTAGAAGGCGGAGCCGGTCTTGAGGAGGGAGACGATCTCGGCGCCGCCGTTGCGGGCGCGCTGGACCACCGCCTCGATGCGTTCCTGCGGAAGCAGCGCCGTGAGGGGCACGCCCCCCACGTAGGCGGTGCTCACGATGGGCACCATTGTGGCCTCCGTGTGCCCGCCCAACACCTGCGCGTGCACGTCTTGGACGGAGGACTGGGTCTCCCAGGCGATGAACGTCCGATAGCGGGCGCTGTCCAGCATTCCGCCCTGGCCGACGATCTTGCTGGCTGGCAGCCCCGTGGCGTCCAAGGCCACGTGGCACATGGCGTCCATAGGGTTGGCGAAGATGATGAAGATGGCGTTGGGCGAGGCCTTGGCGGCGTTCTTGGCTACGTCCCGAACGATGCCAGCGTTGATGTTCAACAGCTCTTCTCGTGTCATGCCCGGCTTTCGAGGCACGCCGGAGGTGATGACCACCACGTCAGAGCCAGCGGTGTCGGCCCAGTCGTTGGTGCCGGTGATGCGGGCGTTGAAGCCGACGTGGGGGGCTGACTGGGCCAGGTCCAAAGCCTTACCTTGGGGCAGACCCTCCACGATGTCGTGCAAGACGACGTCGATGTAGCCGGTCTCGGCCAGCCGCTGGGCCATGGTGCCGCCGGTCATCCCGGCCCCTACCACCGTTACCTTAGCTCGCATGGGTTCCTCCTTCTTCACTAGATCCCGAAGGGTTCTCTCTTCTCCCGTTAAGCCTGCCGCCCGCTGAGGCGCGCCCACTTCGCCTCCAGCTCCGGGTCCCGTAGCGTCTCCATGACGTAGTCTGTGAACTCCGAGCCCTTGGCACCGGTGGGGCGGCCCGTTATCACAAGCTTCTTCTCCAGGTTCCCACAGATGTCCAGGGCCATCTCTAGATTGCGGGCCCGGTCTGCCATGCCGATGTGGTTCAGCAGCATGGCGCTGGCCCGGATCATGCTGCTGGGGTCGGCGTACTCCGTGCGCCCCTCTTCCACCATGCGGGGCGCGCTGCCGTGGATGGCCTCGAACATGGCGTAACGCTTGCCGATGTTGGCGCTTCCCGCCGTGCCCACGCCGCCCTGGAACTCGGCCGCCTCGTCGGTCAGGATGTCGCCGTAAAGGTTAGGAAGGACGACGACGCGGAAGTCGGTGCGCCGCTTCGGGTCTACCAGCTTGGCGGTCATGATATCGATGTACCAGTCGTCCCAGCGCACGTCGGGGTAGTCCGCAGCCACCCGGCGGGCCACATCCAAGAACTTGCCGTCGGTGGTCTTGATGACGTTGGCCTTGGTGACCACCGTCACCTTGTTGATGCCATTGCGATGGGCGTAATCGAAGGCCAGGCGGATGATGCGCTCGCTGCCCTGGGTGGTGGCCACGGTGAAGTCCACCGCTAGGTCTTCGGTAACGTGGATGCCTTTGCTGCCCAGGACGTAGGCCCCCTCGGTGTTCTCTCGGAAGAAGATCCAGTCGATGCCTTGGTCTGGTACGCGGACGGGGCGCACGTTGGCGAAGAGGTCCAGCTCCCGTCGCATGGCCACGTTGGCCGACTCGATGTTGGGCCACGGGTCGCCGGCTCTGGGCGTGGTGGTGGGGCCCTTGAGGATGACGTGGCACTTCTTGATTTCCGCCAGCACGTCGTCCGGTATGGCCTTGCCGGCCCGGGCGCGATTCTCGATGGTCAGGCCCTCGATGGTACGCAGCTCGACCTTGCCGCTGGCCAACTCCGGTGCCAGCAGGAACTCCAAGACCCGGCGGGCCTGGCCGCTGATGTAGGGGCCTATGCCATCGCCGCCGCAGATGCCGATGATGATGGGGTGTAACGAGGCGTAGTCCGTCCAGGCCACGTCCTGTTTCATCCGCTCAACGCGGGCCAACTGCTCTTCCAGGACGCGGGCGAAATGCTCTTTGGCACGTTCGATGGCGGCGCTTGCGGTCACTGTGGTCATGGTTCCAGCCTTTCTTCAAGGAGGCCCGGGATTGCCCGGAGGCGTGCCAGGATGAGAAGCGTTGTCTGGGCGGGGCGCCAGAGGGACGGTGTCCTGACGGTGCCTGACATGCAGCGGTTCCACATCATGTGACCCGCCCATGTTGGCCGACCTTATCATATGCAGATGGCGCGGCTGAGTCTAGGGCCGCTCCGCGGTGACGGCCGGCCAGCCCTAGCCTCCGGCGAGAAGCCGCCGCAGTATGTATGGCAGGATGCCGCCGTGGCGATACTGCTCGGCTTCCAACGGGGTATCGATGCGGGAGCGGGCCCGGAAGGATGTTTCGCTCCCGTCTTCGCGCCGAACGTGCACCGTTACCTCTTGTTGCGGCGCGATGCCCTGGGCGAGGCCACGGATGGAGTAGGTCTCCCGGCCCGTGAGGCCCAACGACCCTCGTCCTTGGCCGGGCAGGAACTGGAGCGGAAGGACGCCCATGCCGACGAGGTTACTGCGGTGGATGCGTTCGTAGGTCTCCGCGATGACAGCACGCACGCCCAACAGGGCCACTCCCTTCGCCGCCCAGTCCCGCGAGCTGCCGGAGCCGTACTCCTTGCCGGCGACTACGATGAGAGGCACGCCCTCGTCCCGGTAGCGCATGGCTGCATCGTACACGGACATCTCTTCGCCCTCCGGCAGGTGGAGCGTCCAGCCTCCCTCTCGGCCCGGCACCAACTCATTACGCAGCCGTATGTTGGCGAAGGTGCCCCGCATCATGACCTCGTGATTCCCGCGCCGGGCCCCATAGGAGTTGAAATCGACCGGCTCGACGCCGAGGCCCTGCAGGTACAGCCCCGCCGGGCTCGTGGG